>JBBREY010000042.1:0-23050 GCA_038225275.1 Chitinophagales bacterium
TATTATGGGCGCTGGACCTACAAGTTTGAAGAAGCTGCAAGACAGGGTGCAAAAGGATGCCTGATCGTACACAATACGAAGGCAGCAAGTTATCCGTTTAGCGTGCAGCAGAAAAGTTTCAACACATCAAGAATTCAGTTAGACAACCGTGGCAAAGACATAAAAAATTGTGATGTTATTGGTTGGTTAACTGAAACTACTGCCAATAAATTATTTACTGCTGCAGGTTTTGATTCTACTTTATTGGTGAAAGCAAATCTGCGTGGCTTTAAAGCTATGCCGCTGAATTTGCAAGTTTCTACAAGCATGAAAGTGCAGGCAACTTACAATAAATCGTATAATGTAATTGGTAAAATAACTGGAAGTAAACACCCAGAGGAAGTAATTATTTATTCTGCGCATTGGGATCATTTGGGTATTGGTCGACCGGATAATACTGGTGATTCAATTTACAATGGTGCGTTAGATAACGCAACCGGTGCAGCAGGATTATTAGAGTTAGCAAGAGCATTTAAAAGTATGAAAACTAAACCTGAAAGAACAATTGTAATCTTGTCTGTCACTGCAGAAGAACAAGGTTTATTGGGCTCGAAATACTATGCTGAAAATCCTGTGTATCCTGTTGATAAAACTGTGGCTAATATTAATATGGACGGACTAAACAGGTTTGGGAAAACAAACGATATCGTTGTAGTGGGTGAGGGGCAATCAGACTTGGAAGATTATTTGAAAGAAGCTGTTGAAAAAAATGGCGGCTATATTTCTTATGATACACATCCCGAGGCAGGCTACTACTACCGTTCAGATCATTTTAATTTTGCGAAAGTTGGAATTCCAGCTTTATATACCAATACCGGAACTGATGTTATAGGTAAAGGCAAAGCCTACGGCAAACAATTAGAAGATGATTATACGGCTCATAATTACCACCAAGCATCAGATAACTTTGATGCAGCAACCTGGACAATGGAAGGTGCTATTAGTGATTTGAAATTATTGTTTAGTGTTGGTAAACGCTTAGCATTTGAAGAGAAATTTCCTCAATGGAAAGCGAGTTCAGAGTTTAAAGCAATAAGAGAAAAGAAGCAGTAATCTTTTAAATAAAAATATTGGCGTGGAGTAGGGCAGTAAACTGTTTCTACTCCACTCTTTTTATAACCTTCACAATAATTTGTTTTGAGGTAGGCGTATTGCTCACATCTGCCACACTATCTATGGGTACCAACACATTTGTTTCGGGAAAATAAGTAGCGCAACAACCTGCGGGAATTGGATATGCAATGGCTATAAATTTATGCGCAACCCTTTCTACACCGCCATGATGATTGTAAATATCCACCACTTCTTTTTCTGTGATGTTCTTTTCATTCATATCTTTTTGGTTCATCAGAATAATACGACGTTCGTTGTAGATGCCCCGGTAGCGGTCATTTAAGCCGTATATGGTTGTGTTGAACTGGTCGTGGCTGCGGATCGTCATCATCATTAAATCGCCTTCTTCCATAGGCAAAGTTTCTGCAATGGCAATATGAAATTTTGCTTTTTGCGTATCTGTACTAAACTCACGCTGTCTATTTACATTGGGTAAATAAAACCCGCCGGGCTTGCGCACATTTTCATTGTAGTTTATAAATACTTCGGGAAATACTTTTTCAAGATCGTGCCTGATGTTATCGTAATCATGTATAAATTTATCCCAATCAATTTTACTTTTTGCACTGAGGGTTGCTTTTGCGAGCTCGCAAACAATGGCGGACTCGCTCATTAAATTATCAGAGATGGGTTTTAAAATTCCCTTGCTCATTTGCACTACACCGGTTGTATTTTCACAACTTACAAACTGCTCTTTTCCACCAGTCATATCTTTATCACTTCTGCTAAAACACGGTAAAATAATAGCTTCTTTGCCATGCACCAAATGGCTGCGGTTAAGCTTGGTAGATACATGCACAGTGAGGTCGCATTGCTGCATTGCCTTTGCTGTATAAACGGTATCGGGTGTGGCAGAAAGAAAATTTCCACCCATGCCAAAAAATACTTTTGCCTTAGAGTTGTGCATAGCATGAATACTGTTTACGGTATCCAACCCATGCTCCTGCGGAGGTGTAAAACCGTAATATTCTTCAATCGAATTTAAAAGTTCCTGGCTCGGCTTTTCAAATACACCAACAGTTCTGTCGCCCTGCACATTGCTGTGCCCACGCACCGGACAAGTACCTGCGCCAGGCTTGCCAATGCTGCCTTTCATTAATAAAAGGTTCACCACTTCTCTAATAGTACTTACAGAATTTTTGTGTTGGGTAAGTCCCATGGCCCAGCAAATAATGATCTTGCTTTTTTGTTTAAGAATGTTTGCTACTTCCTGAATCTGTGCCATATCTATACCGCACATGTTGCTGAGTGCATTAATGTCCTGCTGTAACAAATGATCCTTTAATAAGCCAAAACCTTCGGTCTTTTCCTGTATAAAATCATTGTTCAGTGTACTTCCGGGGGAAGCCATTTCATGCTGCAGCAATAATATTTCTATTGCCTGCAACAATGCGATATCGCCGTTTATTTTTATGTGCAGAAAAATATCTGTGAGTGCTGAATCAATTCCTAAAATTCCCTTTACCTGTTGTGGATTATTAAAACCCATCAACCCAGTTTCGGGCAATGGATTTACCGAAATAATGGTGGCACCATTTCGTTTTCCTTTTTGCAGTGCAGTCAACATGCGGGGGTGATTGGTGCCGGGGTTTTGTCCCATAATGATAATGACTTCTGCCTCATATATATCTTCCAGTTTAATAGAAGCTTTGCCTAAACCCAATGCATCACCTAATGCGGTGGATGTACTTTCATGGCACATATTGCTGCAATCGGGCATGTTGTTAGTGCCATATTCTTTTGTAAAAAGCTGATACAAAAAAGCAGCTTCATTGCTCGTTCTACCGGATGTGTAGAAGATCGCTTCATCCGGTGATGCAAGTCCATTTAAATGCTGTGCAATTTTTGAATAGGCATCTGTCCAACTGATGGGTTCGTAATTTGTTGCACCTTCGGGCAAATACATTGGTTGGGCAATTCTGCCCATGCCGCCAATTTCGTAATCGGATAATGCGGCGAGTGATGCAACGGTATGTTTTTTAAAAAAAGTCGGTAGTAATTTTTTAGTTGTTGCTTCTTCTGCCACTGCACGTGCGCCATTCTCACAATATTCTGCAATGGCAGAGCGATCATCATCGGGGTCAGGCCATGCGCAACTCGGACAATCAAACCCACCTTTTTGGTTTAATTTAAACAAGGCTTTAGAGCCTCTAATAATGCCGGCTTCTGCAAATGTTTTCTTTAATGCAGATACAACGGCGGGAATACCAGCAGCTTCTTTTCTTATTTCGCCCTCTTTTAATCCTGTAAATATTTCGGGGTTTTCTGCGGCTGGATTGTTTTCTATTTCTGACATTATTTACAGGTGGTATTAGGATTTATAAAATAATCTGTCTGGTCTTCTGTTGTTTTATCAAGGCATTGAAAATCTTTTTCTACCAAAATATAAAGATTTTCATTGTTGCCAATATTCTGCTGGGCATCTATACTTACAATGTCATTTTTGTTCCATACGGTTGAAAAAGAAGCGGGAATCAATACCGAAATTGTATGGTTTTCAAAACTGGAAGAAAGTGTATCGGAGTCTGTCGGCTTCAAAACGTATACCAATTGGTTTGCACCAAAAGATGTTTTTTCTGTAACGGTTTTATTTTCTTCCAGCATCCGCAGATCAGTTTTTGATAGCCGTAGCCGCAAAGCATTTCCTTTTATTCTGATCTTCATTTGTATTATTTTTCTACAACGTTATTCTTTCATTATGGGTATAAATATTGAAGCCTGTAGCTTTTAAAAAACCTACGAGTGTTATCCCAGCTTCCTCTGCTAGCTCTACAGCCAGACTGGATGGTGCGCCGATGGCTGCTATTATTTTGATGCCCGCCATTGTAGCTTTTTGTACCAGTTCAAAACTTGCCCTGCCACTCAGCAATAAGATACAATTTGTTAATGGCAGTAAACCTTGCTGCAAAGATGTGCCCACAATCTTATCCAATGCGTTATGACGACCAACATCTTCGTGCAACATAACAAAGTCACCATTGCAACTAAATAAAGCGGCAGCATGTAAACCCCCAGTACTTTTAAAAATAATTTGTTGTTGCTGTAGTTGCTGAGGCAATGAAGTTAACACAGTTTGCGCAACGCTGACGTTTGTTTCCGAACCATTAAATACTGAAACTGTTTTAATAGCATCAATACTTGCTTTTCCACAGACACCGCAACTGGACGTTGTGTAAAAATTTCTGTCCGCCTGTTGTAAAAAAGGCCTTTCTCCTACACGTAAAACCACATTCATTTTATTTTCATCAGATAGTAATATTCCGGTAGATTTTATAGCAGCTTTGCTTTTTATAATTCCTTCGGTGAATAAAAACCCGGTTGCCAATGCAGCATCGTTGCCTGGCGTGCGCATGGTAACGGAAATGTTTTTTTTAATGGTTGAATCTTCTGTTGAATAGGTTACTGAAATTTCCAATGGCTCTTCAATGGCAACAAAATCAGGAACGGTATTTAGTTGTCCATTGCTGCATTTATTTATGGTTATATCTTTTTGCAAAATCCTTATTTATTTAATTTCTGTTTTACTGTTTTCATGTCAATTTCATTATCTATGCTTTTCAATATTTCTTTATTCTCAATGAAGTATTTATCAGCATCTATATTTTTTAAAAAGTATTGTAGAGAATAATTGTCTTCAGTAAACATTTTCATCAACATCGGCAAACATTTGTTGGAATAATATGCAAGCAACGGTTCATAGAAATTTTTTTTATTGTTATAAAAAGCCGCAGCGATTGTATTAGGTTTAAGGGTTTCAATAAATCCTTGTAAAATATCTGTTGTGAGGTATGGATAATCACAACCAACTACTAAAAGATTTGCTTGTGGTTCTTTTTTAAAAGACGATAAAATACCTCCCAAAGGTCCTATGTTATTGAATTCATTTTCATCGACAATAAAATTATAACTTCTATCAATATTTGTCTCCTGTTCTCTGTTGCAACTTATAAAAACATCTTTGCAAACTGGCTGGAGCATTTCGTAAACGTGATATTGCTGTTCTTTTTTATGGTAGATGATACGGCTTTTATCGGTACCCATCCGACTGCTATTTCCGCCACACATAACGAGTCCATATAAAATATATTCGGTCATAATTGGTTGATCAGTTTTGCTTCAACAAGTCCATATTTGCTAATCGCTTTTTCGAGCAATGTATCCCTTATGACCAATAATAAATTGCCAGATACATCGTTATTTTTAAATTGAACTATCACTTTTGAAATCATCGGTTCAAAACCCTCATCATTTTCTACTTCCAATTTACCCACTTCATCAATTACAAAAAGATCCTGTTTGCCGCAATGGTTTATTATTTGTTGGCCGTTTTGAAATGCAGACTGTAAAAAAGAAAATCTTCCAATTTTTATGGTAGTGGCCGTATCCGTTTCATCTGTCTGAAAAGGATAGTATTTATCCTCTCCAATATCGTAAAGCATCCTGCTGCCGTTTACATCAGGTGTTAAAAAACCACTTACGTTACTTATGGTTTTTATGTATCGAAAAAGCGCTGTCGTTTTACCTGAGTGTACTGGTCTGCTTAAAATAATAATGTTTTTGTGGCTGCTCGACATATAAAGAAAGTGTAATTAAACAGAGTATGAATTTACGCAACCTTTTAAGATAATTTGTTTCATTTCCTGCCATGGTAAATGCGGCGCCTGCATAGCTCTTCATGTGTGGCAGTAGGCTGATAATTTCTTCCGCAGCTTTTTGCTGAGCGCCTGACCTTTTACTTAACCACTTTTTCAGCAGCAATAACGTTACCGGTTTTAATACATAATAAATCAGCAGCAGCGCTGCAATGCTTCTTGCAAGAATAAATAAAACCGTTTTACTCCCTGAACCAGTCAATAAAAAGATTGATATAATGAAAACAAGTATTGCGACAAATCCAATGATTTTTTTTATCTTTTTATTTTGTCTTACTTGTAATTTTAAAGCAAGTTCTTCAGCATGCATTTCCAGATAACTCTTAAGAATATCTGCTTTTTGCTGGTTAATATATTTCGGAATTCCTGACGACCATTTCCCTACAATGGCACCCCAAATAATATAAAGAATAACATATGTACCAATAAGCCAAACAGAATAATCTTTATGTACTGTTATGGAAAACTCTTTACTGATCTGCGCAAACAGAGCATCAATAGCTTCCCATAATTTTTTACCAAATATTACTGTCAACACTAATATTTTTTGAATTGCAGATTCTGCCATACTAATCATACCTAATAAAATTGCTGCAACCTTATGCGAAGAAATTTTACTAAATAATAATGCCGCAATAAATCCTTGAAAAGCTACTGCCAAATAAGCCGGTGGCGGCGAATGAGGGCTCACTGCCGCTTTTACAATAAGAACAATAATGGTGCTTTGTATAATTTGTTTGTAGCTGTTATTGGACAAGTATGCAATTAATCCTAACATGATGACTGCGAAACCGCCAACAAAAAAACCGGTGAGCGGTATTTTTAAAGCAAACATCATTCCCCCCAAACCCGATTCACTTAATGCCCACAATGCAGTGAGGCGTTGAATAGTACTATGATGTTTTGTAGTATAATTTTGAGAAGGCAACATGGATTGTAAATCAAAAACAATGAGACAATGACAGTAGTAACTTTAATAAATCATTATATATCAAAGTTTGAATCGTAAGTAACGGTTTAAAAATTCAACATCAAATTAGCATCAGGGCAATTCTTTAAATATTTTTCAGCTTCATCTAATCTGCAAACGCCTGGGTAATCTCCCACGTGTAAACCGATATCTTCTATTATTTGAAAATGCAAATGTGGCGGCCAATTGCCATTATCACTTGGCTCGCCAAAATGTGCAAATACCTCGCCACGGGTTACGAATTTACCTACACGCATTTCCGTAAGATCGCTCAGAGTAAGATGACCATATAATGTATAAAATGCGGTTGTATCTAAATTGTGTTGAAGAATAATAGTTGCACCATAATCGCCAAAATTATTGTTGAATGCAAAACTGTGTACCATTCCGCCGATGGGCGCATGTATTGGCGTGCCTGCTGCTCCCCAAATATCTACACCTAAATGCAGCGTGCGAGCCTGTTCTCCCGCAAACAAATTACTGCGGCTGTAAAGCGTTCGATTTTCATTGTAACCACCAATGCCAAAAGTTGCGTTTTCTGCTTTTAATTTATTGTTTACCCATGCAGAAAATTGTTCGGTATCAGCAATTAAGTCTTGTGTGATTTCTGTGTTTGTTGATGTAAAATTGAAAGGGAATATTTTATCTTTCTCTGAATCAATTTTTATTATAGAATGATAAGTTGGTTTGTATTTTTGGAGATTATATAACAGGGCATTACTCATATATTGAAGGTAAGCGTTTTAAAGAAAAAATTTACCACAAAGAACACAAAGCAGACACAACACCAAGGAAACAATGGAGACCTGTAGTTCAGCTTTGTATCCTTCGTGAAAACCTTTGCGATCTTAGTTTTAAAAAATTTATACCACCACATTTATCATCCTTCCTTTTACAAAAATAAATTTCTTTATTTCTTTGCCTTCTAACCATTTCAAAATGACTTCATTGGCGAGCACTGCCTGTTTTGCTTCTTCTTCAGTAGTGTCTGTTGGAAGATTTATTGATGAACGCATTTTACCATTGATGGACACCGGATATTCTTTGGTTGCTTCCAACAAATATTTTTCTTCTAGTACAGGATATGCGGCATCTAAAATAGAACCGTCACAACTAAGAGCACTCCACAATTCTTCTGCAATATGTGGCGCATAAGGAGAAAGTAATATCAGAATTTGTGATAAGATTTCTTTCTTGTAACACTTGGCATCTGCCAGTTCATTGGCTGCAATCATAAATGCGGCGACCGCGGTGTTATAAGAAAAGTTTTCTGTATCCTGTTCTATTTTTTTTATTGTCTTGTGCAGAATTTTAAAGTCTGCATCTGTTGGGGTTTCATTGTTCCAAACCTGTTTGCCGGGTGCATTTGTAGCGGGGTTAGCATCAGCATAAAATAACCGCCATAATTTTTTTAAGAAGCGATGTACACCTTCAATGCCCTTTGTATCCCATGGTTTACTTTGCTCTACCGGACCTAAAAACATTTCATACATGCGGAATGTATCAGCACCATATTTATTGCAAAGTTCATCGGGGTTAATTGTATTCACTTTTGATTTAGACATTTTTTCAACTTCACGACTACAAATGAATGTATTGCTCATGGTTACAAATTCTTTTTCCAAGAATTTTGTATTCTCTAATTTTAATCTTTCCCAATCTAATTCGTCTTTATGATTTACGTATTCAATTGGAACATGAATTCTATAGTAATTATTAAAAGGTGCTATTTTTAAAATATCATCTAGGTCAAATTGAATCAGGTCTTTTTGAACAGGGTTTAGTAAATAATTATAAATTCGATTTTGGTAATCCATATGATGCTTTTGTTCTTCAGTTTGTGGGTCTAAATAAGATATTCTTATAAACTTCATTAAATCTTCGGAAACACATATATTTATTGATTCAGGATCATTGTATTTATCTCGCAATATTTTAATTTTCTTTTTCTGATCTTCATCTAAAGTCATCATTAGATTTGCACCAAAATAGAATCCAATAACATTAACAAAAGCGCTGACGCCTTGTATCATCCCCTGATTAACCAACTTTTTAAACGGCTCGTCAAAACCTATATAACCCAAGTCGTACAATACTTTCGTCCACATCCGGCTGTACAATAAATGCCCAACTGCATGTTCCGTTCCGCCAACATAAACATCTACCTGGTTCCAGTAATCGCTTGCTTTTCTGTCGCAGAAAGTTTCCGTATTGGTAGGATCCATGTATCGTAAAAAATACCATGATGAGCCTGCATACCCGGGCATGGTGGAAGTTTCTCTTCTACCTTCTGCTTTGTTCACCCAATCCTCCATATTCGCTAAAGGTCCTTCACCATTTGGTCCGGGTCCGTATTTTTCTGCATGCGGTAATTCTAAAGGCAATTCATTTTCATTTAAAGGGATGGCAATTTCATCTTCCCATATTATTGGAAATGGTTCGCCCCAATAACGTTGGCGACTAAAGCCTGCATCTCTCATGCGGAAATTTACTTTTCGCTTTCCGATTGCTAATTCTTCAATTTTATTGATGGCAACAGTAATGGCATCTTTCATTAACATGCCATCTAAAAAACCGGAGTTTTGTAGTGTTGCATCTTTGGTTGAGTTGGCTTCTTCGCCATTGTAATGCTCCCCAATAATATTTGTAATTGGAATATTAAAATGTTTTGCAAAAGCAAAATCACGTTGGTCACCACAAGGCACTGCCATAATTGCTCCTGTACCATAACCTGCTAATACATACTCTGCGATCCATACCGGTATTGGTTTTCCGTTGAATGGATTTGTTGCATACGCACCCGTAAAGCAGCCGGTAATTTGTTTTACTTCACTCTGGCGCTCTCTATCACTACGACTTTTTACATAAGTTAAGTATTCAGCTATTTTTGCTTTCTCTGTTTCGGTTGTTATTTGGCTTACCAAAGAATGTTCAGGTGCCAACACTAAAAAATCAACTCCGAAAATGGTGTCGGGTCGAGTTGTGTACACTTTAATAGCTGAGTCCAAATCCCTAATTCCAAATTCCATTTCGCAGCCCTCACTCTTTCCAATCCAGTTGCGTTGCATTTCTTTCATAGCATCGCTGAATTGCACCGTTTCCAAGCCCTGCAATAGGCGATCTGCATAAGCCGTAATACGCAAATACCATTGGCGCATTTTCTTTTTTTCTACAGGGTGGCCGCCACGTTCGCTCACACCATTTAGTACTTCATCATTTGCTAAAACGGTTCCTAAAGCTTCGCACCAGTTCACCTCCCCAAATTTTGAAAATGCCAGGCGGCGGTTCATTAAAATATCCGCCTGTTGTTTTTTAGAATAGCCATTCCATTCTGCTGCGGAAAACTGACTGTTTCCTTTGGTTGAATATTTTTCTACAAGCTCGGTAATAGGTCGGGCTTTTTTCTGTGTGTTACAGAAATAGGAATTGAACAACTCTAAAAATATTTTTTGTGTCCACTTATAATACGATGGATCGCTGGTGCGAACTTCTCTGCTCCAATCGTAACAGAAACCAATTTTATCGAGCTGTGCTTTAAAGGTCTCAATATTTTTTTCTGTGGTTACTGCGGGATGTTGCCCTGTTTCCAAAGCGTATTGTTCTGCAGGTAAACCAAAACTATCAAAGCCCATAGGATGCAGCACATTAAAGCCTTTCAGCCTTTTGTAGCGGCTGTAAATATCACTTGCTATATAACCTAACGGATGCCCCACATGCAAACCTGCACCACTCGGGTAAGGAAACATATCTAATACATAAAACGACGGTTTTGGAGAGTCGTTGCTTACTTTATAGGCATTGGTATCTTTCCATTTCTGTTGCCACTTTTTTTCTATTTCTCTAAAGTTGTATTCCATGTTAGTAATGAGTACTGAGTATTTAGTATTGAGATTGAGTATTTTAGTTATTGTAATTTTTATGTTTAGCTCACAGATTTGATTTTATAAGATCTCTTTAGCTTTTTTTTTCTTCTTTGCGTCTTCGTGGTTCATAATACTTGAACAGCGTTTTTATCTGTAAATTTTAAGCTTTAAAGTTTAATGCCATTGGTGATTCGTGTGTGCGTGAGGGATAGCAGCGGATATCCTTTTTTGTTGCATTTGAACAAAAAAGATAGTAGCGCATAGCCCGACCAATCCCGCCCCCAATTATGATGTAATAAACATTTATTAAACTATTATCTATTTTAAAGTGCGGGATGGGCACGCCCAAATTCTTCAAAAAACTTTTTTAACAAATTAATATGCAGCGGTTGTGGGCTGCATAAAATATATTTGAACATCAAACTGCTGCTTGCGTTCAAAAATAAACTAAACAATACAAAATCCTTTATTTTTGTCGGCAACCCTACTAAATTTCTAACTTAATATTTACAATATGGCTCAATTTGGAAAAGGATCGAGTAAAAAAGGAACAACGAGTTATGTAGGCGCCATTATAGGAGTATCGCTTGTGCTGTTTTTATTCGGAATTGTGGGATGGTTCTTTTTAAACCTGCGCAAAACGGGAGATTATTTTAAAGAAAGTATACAAGTACATACCTATTTAAACAGAGATGCACCAAAAAAGAGGATTGACAGTTTAACTCAATATATTTCTGCTTTGCCATATGCAAACAGGGTTGAATATGTGACGAAGGAGATTGCCATGCAAAAGTGGAATAAGGAAAATTACAGTACATGGAAACAGTTTTTGAGCAATAACCCATTACCGGAAAGCATTGATTTTTATGTAAAGGCAGACCATGTGGAACAGGATAGTTTGAATATGCTGGCTGCAGATTTACAGACTGTTTATCCGGGAGTGATTTCGGAGTTTCAATTCCCCACAGAGACGGTTACGAAAGTGAGCAAGTTTGTGAAAACAGTTGGATTGATATTTTTAGTGACGGCAATAATACTTACAACTTTGGTTGTTTTTTCGATTGATAATACCATCAGACTTGCAATGTACAGCAATCGGTTTATAATAAAAACTATGCAAATGGTGGGCGCAACCAGGTGGTTTATAGCTAAGCCAATAAACAGACGGGCAGTTATCAATGGGTTGATAGCCTCCTTTATTGCCATTGCTGCGGTGTACGGTTGTGTGCTGTTGATTGAAAAATTTAGACCGGAATTTAAAGTGCTGCATGACAACAATGGGTTAATGATGTTGTTTGCCATTATTATAATTATGGGTATTGCCATTACGCTGCTAAGCACACACAGAGCAGTGATAAAATACCTGCGCATGAAACTGGACGATCTTTATTAAAACAAACGCTTTATATTGCAAACTTAAATACATAAAATGCTGAAGGAAAAGAACGAAAAAACTATGATAATGAACAATCTTTTTGGTAAAGAAAATTACATGTGGATGTTGGTGGGTATTGTTGTGATAGTGCTTGGTTTTATTTTAATGGCAGGTGGAAAAAGTGCAGACCCGAAAGTGTTTGACCCTAAAGAAGTTTACAGCACTACAAGAATTACTATTGCGCCATTGCTGATTATTATTGGGTTTATTTTAGAAATAGTGGGCATTATGAAAAAGCCTAAAACAGTAGTTAGTAATTAGTATTGAGTAGTTAGATAAAAAATTTTAGCGCAGAGGAAATAATAATCCTACTGCGTTTTTTTTATTTCATTTTAAAAACGTAAAATAAATCCCCAATGACTTTATTTGAATCCATCGTAATTGCCATCGTTGAAGGGCTTACAGAATTTTTGCCGGTTTCCTCAACAGGGCACATGATCATTGCTGAACGGTTGCTGCATGTTACCGAAACGGATTTTGTAAAAGTTTTTACAGTGGCCATACAGCTCGGAGCTATACTTGCCGTAGTCGTTTTATACTGGAAAAAGTTTTTTGATTTTAGTAGATGGCAGTTTTATGTAAAATTGATTATTGGTGTTATTCCTGCGCTAATTCTCGGATTTTTATTTTCTAAAAAAATAGATGTGTTGCTGGATAGTGCAACAACTGTAGCGATTGCTTTGCTGGTTGGTGGTATTATTTTATTGTTTGTAGATAAACTTTTTACACGCCCACGCATACATACAGAGGCAGAAATAAAACCTGTGAATGCATTCATAATAGGCATCTGGCAATGCCTTGCAATGATACCTGGTGTAAGTCGCAGTGCAGCATCTATCATCGGTGGTATGCAACAAAAACTTACACGAAGCGAAGCTGCAGAATTCTCTTTCTTTTTGGCTGTGCCAACCATGCTTGCTGCAACGGGCTATAAATTACTAAAGTATTATAAAGAAGCTGGAGGTTTTTCAGGAGAAGAAATAAAATTGCTTGCTGTAGGAAATATCGTTGCGTTTATTGTGGCCATTATCGCCATTAAATTCTTTATAAATTTTGTGAAGAAATATGGTTTTAAAGTATGGGGAGTTTATAGAATTATAATAGGAACTGTATTGTTGTTTTTGATTTGGAAAGGCGTAATTGCTCCTTAAAGTTTTATTTTACCGCAAAGACGCTAAGGCGCAAAATAATTCCTTCATTTTTAATTCGCCATTTAATAATGATTGAATTAAGTTAATAAAATCTTTGCGACTTTGCGTCTTTGCGGTTCAACTTCTTCCATTTTTTAGCGTATTTTCATTACTCAATTTTTACCATGCAAACTGCTTCTAAAAAAATAGTAAATGGATGGGCCATGTACGACTGGGCAAATTCTGTTTATAACCTTGTTATTACCACTACTTTTTTCCCGGCATATTATGCAGCAATGACTGGGCTTGAAAAATACCCGAATGGAATTAAATTCTTGGGTCGCACTTTCGTAAATACCGAGTTGAAGGATTATGTATTGGCATTTGGGTTTTTAGTGGTAGCAGTAATTTCGCCCATACTTTCATCTATTGCAGATTATAAGGGAAACAAAAAAAGCTTTATGCAGTTTTTCTGCTACCTCGGGGCAGCCAGTTGTTCAATCATGTACTTTTTTGATGATCATCACATTACTTTAGGTTTGATGTGTTTTATGTTTGCGGGCATTGGGTATTATGGCAGCCAGGTTTTTTACAATTCTTATTTGCCTGAAATTTCTTCTGAAAAAGATATGGATCGAATTAGTGCAAAAGGATTTTCACTTGGTTACATTGGCAGTGTAATTATGCAAATGATTGGGTTTGGATTAGTAATTATGATGCCTAATGAAACCCTACCACTAAAACTTACTTTTTTGTTGGTTGGTATATGGTGGGTGGCTTTTGCTCAAATAACTTTTAATGCATTACCTACCACTGCAAAAGCAGAAAGAAAAAGTAAAACCAATGTAATTGCAAATGGTTTTGTGGAACTGAAAAAAGTATTTAATCAGGTAAAGCAAATGCCAATTTTAAAACGCTTTTTATCAGCCTTCTTTTTTTATAGTATGGGTGTACAAACGGTCATGCTAGTGGCTATAGATTTTGGTATAAAAGAATTAAAACTGGCAAATGACAAATTAATTATTACGGCAGTTATTATTCAGTTGGTGGCAATTGTAGGTGCAATTATGATGAGTAAACTTTCTGCAAAATTTGGGAATGTTAAGGTGTTGATATTTACAGTATTGCTTTGGATATCTGTTTGTATAGCCGGATATTTTATTACCACAGAAATGCATTTTTATATTATTGCATCGCTTGTTGGTTTGGTAATGGGTGGCATACAATCGTTGAGCAGAAGTACTTACAGTAAAATGATGCCTGATACAAAAGATACAGCATCATTCTTTAGTTTTTACGATATCACTGAAAAACTGGCTATAGTAATTGGCTTGATTACATTTGGTGCAATCGAAGGTCTGTTCAGTATAAGGGAATCAATTTTATCGTTGGTAGTGTTTTTCGCATTGGGATTTGTAATGTTGTTATTAACTGCAGCAAAACAAAAAGAAAGTTCTGTGATTGTTGGCATGGAGGAAAAATAATTAAAGATTTACTATGAAATTATACAGCATAAATGTAGGTCATTTTAAATTAGATGGTGGGGCAATGTTTGGCGTTGTTCCTAAAAGTATGTGGAATAAAATAAACCCTGCAGATGAAAATAATATGTGCAGTTGGGCATTGCGTTGTTTGCTTATCGAAGATGAAGGAAGGTTGATATTGGTTGATACGGGAATGGGTAATAAACAGGACGAAAAATTCTTTGGTCATTATTATATGCACGGGGATGATACATTGGAAAAATCATTGGCAAAATATGGTTTTACAAAAGATGATATTACTGATGTGTTGCTTACTCATCTTCATTTTGACCATTGTGGTGGTGCAATAGAAAAAGTAAATGATGCATTTGTGCCTGCTTTTAAAAATGCTATTTATTGGAGCAATGCAAGGCATTGGAAATGGGCAACAGAACCCAATGACAGAGAAAAAGCTTCTTTCTTAAAAGAAAATATTTTACCCATACAACAAAGCGGCAAATTAAAATTTATTGAAGAGCATTCAAATGATTTCCCTGCAAATATTATGATTCGTCAGGTGTTTGGCCATACCGAAGCGATGATGCTGCCACAAATAAATTACAAAGGAAAAACCATTTTATACATGGCAGATTTATTGCCATCGGCAGGACATATTCCATTGCCTTACGTAATGGCCTACGACATGTTTCCACTTACTACTTTAAATGAAAAGAAATCTTTTCTAACAGAAGCGCAGCAGAATGATTATGTTTTGTTTTTTGAGCACGATCCAACAATCGAATGTTGTACGCTGCAAATGACGGAGAAGGGAGTGAGGATGAAAGAAAGTTTTAAGTTGGAAGAGATCGGCTAGTAGCGAGTGGGTAGTGGCCGGTGGAACGGATGCCGGCACACTTGTCTTACCCGAACGATACTATCTAGTATTGAAGAAAGGTAGTACCTAATTTGTTGTTGGTTTACATCTTGAATCATCCCATTGCGAGGAGAGGTTATCTACATTTAAAACATTGTGAACTGATCACTAGAGAATAATTGCACTCCACTAGCTACTTCCCACTTACTACTCGCCACTCCCCACTTGCCGCCTACCCATATAACTCTGAATGCACTGCTTTTTTATCGTACCCTAAATTTACAATTCTGAGCTTTGCTTCGTCAATCATGGCACGCCAGCCGCAAAGCATAAAATTAGCAGCGGGGTTGTTATTTGCCTTTAAAATATTTTCATAGACTTCATGCACGTAACCGTTTGCGCCTTCCCAAGGCTCACGGCTGAGAGTAGGAATATAATGGAAGTTTGGCATGCTGTCACTCAAAGATTTTAATTCTTCAAAATACAAAAGATCAGCCTTTGTGCGGCAACCAAACAAGAGGTAAATATTTTTGTGTGATAAACTGTGTAATTTTATAAAATGTGACATGCTCCTAAATGGCGCAATACCGGTACCAGTGCATATTAAAAATAAATCTTCTTCTAGCGCATGTTCGTTTAAAGTAAATACTCCAACAGGTCCACGTAAAATAATTTCGGAGCCTTCTTTTATTTCATTAAAAAGATAGGTAGTTCCAGCACCGCCTTCTAATAATACAATGCATAATTCAAACACATTACTGCCATCGGGCCAACTTGCAATGGAGTAACTTCTTAGGCGTTTGTTGGGCTTTTCATGTATTGGTAAATCCAATGTTACAAACTGTCCGGGTTGAAAATCAAACGCAGTGGCATCTGGCATCTGTATAAAAAAACGGCGTGTGTTATATGTTTGCTGTTCAATTTTTATTACAGTAGCTGTTTGCCAAGGTTGTAGCATAATTAAAGTTTACTCTAAGTTATGTTTAATTGGCAAATTAGAAAATTGATCTATAGGAAATTTTAAGTAGCGAATTGAGGAGTTTCGTATTTGGTTAGATAAAAATTGGACTTTCTTAAATTTAAGAATTTTACCTTTGGGCTAGAATATGAATGCAGATGTGTTGATGAATATGTACAAAAATGACCCCCGCAGTTTTAAAATTGTGGATGCCATTACATTGTCTAAACCGCAGCAACTGCATTTAAAAGGTCTTAATGGAAGTGCTTCTCAATTCATTTTAGCAGCCGTTCACGCCAACGAAGCAGCTTCGCAATTAAACCATCTGGTCATTTTAAGAGATGCAGAAGAAGCAGCTTATTTCCACAATTCTCTGGAAAATATTACAGGTGCGTTAGACGTATTTTATTTTCCTTCTTCTTTTAAAAATAAAAAAAATTATCAGCTTTTAAACAGCAGCCATGTAATGCTTCGTACGGAAGCATTGACAAAGATTACGCAGGCAAAATCTTTATCGCAGGCGAAGAAGATTGTTGTAACCTATCCCGAAGCAATTTTTGAAAAAGTTGTATTATCAAAAACATTATCCGAAAATATCATCAGCATAAAACAGGCAGATGAACTGGATGTAAATACAATCCTGCAGCGGTTTATAGAGCATGGTTTTACCAAAACAGATTTTGTTTATGAACCCGGACAGTTCGCTATCAGAGGTGGTATATTGGATATTTATTCTTTTGGAAATGAAAAGCCTTACCGTATAGAATTGTTTGGCAATGAGGTGGACAGCATCCGCATTTTTGATCCGGAAACACAGTTGAGTGAAAGAAAATTATTGCAGGTAAACATCATTCCAAATGTGGAAACACAATTTGAAACTGGTGAGAAAGTTTCATTGATTGAATTTCTGCCGGAGAATACGGTTGTGTGGATGGAAGACTGGGAATTCATCAAAGAAAAAATAGAAGACGAGACCGATGGTGTTTCCCTTTTTACATTTAAAGAAATAGATGAAAATGCAACAGATAATTTATTTATAAAAGAATTGAATGCAGATGATTTTGTAAATGCGCAAACACTTGAAGATGAAATAAAGAAAAAGCATATTGTTGAAATCGGTAAAAAAACTTTTTTTAAATCTTCACTCCCATCTTCTCCTTTTCCTCCCCTTGCGGGGGAGATAGAGGGGGCCACAAAACCCCAACCTTCTTTTAACCGCCAGTTTGATTTACTTATAAAAAACCTGCAGGAGTTTGAAAAGAAAGATTACAACATTTTTATTTTTGCAGATAATGCCAAACAGTTAGAAAGACTGCACAGCATTTTCACCGATCTAAAAGCGGAAATACAAATTACTCCTATACCATTTTCTATTAATGAAGGTTTTATAGATGAAGACCTAAAACTGGTTTGTTATACTGATCATCAAATATTTCAGCGCTACCATAAATACAAAGTAAAACAGGCTTTCAGTAAAAACAAAGCGCTTACTTTAAAAACATTAAGAGAACTGCAACCCGGAGATTATGTGAGCCATATAGACCATGGAGTCGGCGTGTACAGTGGCTTACAGAAGATCGATGCAAATGGGAAAATGCAGGAAGCGGTAAGAATTCAATATAAGGACGGTGACTTGTTGTATGTAAATATTTCATCTCTCCATAAAATAAGTAAGTACAGCGGCAAAGAAGGCAGCATACCCAAAATGAACAAATTGGGCAGCGATGTGTGGGCCAAATTAAAAGACAAAACAAAGAAGCAGGTAAAAGATATTGCGACCGATCTAATAAAATTATATGCGCAGAGAAAAAGCTTGGAAGGGTTTTCTCACAGTCCCGATAATTACATGCAAACGGAACTGGAAGCAAGCTTTATTTATGAAGACACACCTGATCAGGCAAAGGCAAGTGAAGATGTAAAAAGGGATATGGAAAAACCAATTCCGATGGATAGATTGGTTTGTGGAGATGTGGGTTTTGGTAAAACGGAGATTGCTATACGTGCAGCATTTAAAACGGTGTGCGATGGAAAGCAGGCGGCGATTTTAGTGCCTACAACCATCTTGGCTTATCAGCATTATAAAACATTTAGTGACCGCTTAAAAGATTTCCCTGTAACGGTTGATTTTGTAAATAGGTTTAAAACTGCCAAGCAAAAAAAGGATACTTTTCTTAAATTGAAAGAGGGTAAAATTGACATCATCATCGGTACACATGGATTGCTAGGTAAGGATGTGCAGTTTAAAAACCTCGGCATTATGATCATTGATGAGGAACAAAAATTTGGTGTTGCTGCAAAGGAGAAATTAAAGACTTTGCGTACCACTGTTGATTCACTCACATTGACTGCAACGCCCATTCCACGTACGTTACAGTTCAGTTTGATGGGCGCAAGAGATTTGAGTATCATAAACACTCCGCCACCCAACAGGCAACCAATTCAAACAGAAGTACAGGTATTTAACGAAGATGCAATAAGAGATATTATCTATTACGAAGTAGAACGAGGCGGGCAGGTTTTCTTTATTCATAACCGTGTAAAAGACCTTGCGCAAATGAAGGGATTAATACAGGGTTTATGTCCAGATGTAAGTATTGCATTTGCACATGGGCAAATGGATGGCGACCAGTTGGAGGATACGATCCTCGATTTTATGGATAAAAAGTATGATGTACTCGTATGTACAAATATTGTAGAAAGTGGGGTGGATATTCCGAATGTGAATACAATCATCGTTAATAATGCGCACCAGTTTGGGTTGAGTGATTTGCACCAGTTGAGAGGGCGTGTAGGTCGTAGTAACAAGAAAGCGTTCTGTTATTTGCTGGCGCCACCCATGAGTACATTACCTACGGACAGCCGAAAAAGATTGAGCACATTAGAGCAATACAGCGACCTCGGCAGCGGTTTTCAGATTGCCATGCGTGACCTTGATATACGTGGCGCAGGTAATATGCTTGGTGGTGAGCAAAGTGGTTTTATTGCAGAAATTGGGTTTGAAATGTATCAGAAAATACTGGATGAAGCAGTGAAGGAATTAAAGCGAAACGAGTTTAGGGATTTGTTTAAAGAAGAGATACAACAGCAGGATGATTTTGTAAAAGACTGTTCTATAGATACCGACTTGGAAATTCTTATACCCGATAGTTATGTAGAAAGTATTACCGAAAGATTATCCCTTTACAGCCGATTAGACAATTGCGATACGGAGGAAGACCTTGTAGCTTTTCATGCAGAAATGCAGGATCGTTTTGGGCCGTTACCTGAACAGGTTGAAGACTTATTTACCACTGTTCGTTGCCGCAAAATGGCGGTACAGTTAGGCTTTGAGAGAATGTTTTTAAAGAACGAAGTATTAAAATGTTTTTTTGTTTCCAACCCGGAGTCGCCCTATTTTCAAAGTGAAACTTTTAATAAAGTATTGTTGTTTTTGCAAAAAGCTACTAATAAGGCTAAGCTTAAACAAGTGGGTAAGAACGGAATATTGGTGGTGGAGGATATTAAAACCATGACAAGTATGTATAGGTTTTTGGATAAGGCGGTAGCATTTCAAAAATTAGATTAACTCAATAAAAAAGCAGCCCAAATAAGGCTACTTTTTTTTGTCTAAAATCTTTTGTCTAGTATGTTTTGTACTACCAGCCCTTTTTAGCTACACCATCTTTCACTGCTTCCAAAGCTCTTGCTTCGCCTAGCATGGTAGTCATTTTATTTCCTTTGCCGTCGTTGCCTTGAGCCATATAGCCACCACGGGATGTTTTGGTTATCACTGCCTCCTGCATTTCAACATTTTTTTCTTTCGTCTTCATGCAATACGCTGTTAATTTTCCTGCCATTGTAAATAAGTTTATGGTTAGTAATAATGGGTTTGAAGCTAATCTTCAGGTTAAAACTAAGGAATTAATCGGTTTTACCAAAAAAACTTATAGCACAGGTCTTAATAACTAGAAACTAGTTTTAAATAAAACATTGAAAATGAATATTTACAAGAATTGAAAATCGACTTTGGAAAGTTAAATTATAATAATATATAATGTTTATTATTTTATTTAATAACATTTTGTTAATTCTTATATAAAAAGTTTTATTTTGTTTCTCAACTAAACTGCATTTGTGTTTATTAATTAAAACGATTGTTATGATGAAAATTTTTACGAATTTTTTTTTATTGGTTCTATTGGTTTTTCCCCTTTTTGCAGTTGCTCAAACCATTACGGGGAAAATAATAGATGATAAAACGCAAACGCTCATCAGTAGTGCAACTATTCTTTTAAAAGGAAAAGGTGCTAAATCTGATGCAAACGGAAATTTTAGTATTTCTGCAAAACCCGGTGATGTATTGGTTATATCTTCTGTTGGTTACACGACTCAGTCTGTAAAAATAGGTAGTGAAAGCAATATTGTTGTACGACTTGGTACAGAAACTATTAAGCTAGAAGATGTAGAAATTGTTACCGCAATGGATATCAAACGAAATTCCCGTGAATTAGGCTATTCAGTTCAAACAGTAAAAGGGAGCGACATTCAACAAACCCAACGTGAAAATTTTGTAAATGCATTGCAGGGGCGGGTTGCCGGCTTAACCATTACTCCAACATCAGGTGCAGCTGGTGCTTCTTCAGGGATTGTTTTGAGAGGGTTTAATACCATTTCAGGTACCAATCAACCGCTCTTTGTAGTTGACGGTATTATTTTAGATAATCAGACACTCAATTCTAATTCTCAAAGTGGTAGTGGTATTGGGCTTGCTTCTGATGGTAATAATCGTAACAATGATAATACCAACAGAATTGCAGATCTTAACCCCAACGATATAGAAAACGTAACTGTCTTAAAGGGGCCTGAGGCAACTGCATTATATGGCAGCCAGGCAAGTTCAGGAGCAATAGTTATTACAACTAAAAAAGCTAAGGGTACCGACGGGAAAGTGTTGATATCTTATGACAACAGTTTTCGTTTTCAAAAAGAGACAAGATTTGGTGTAGTAAACAATGACTACGGACCAGGCTCAAGCAATAATATTCCGTTTACATCGCCAAATGCGACAGGTTCATTTACTTCTTTTGGACCAGCATGGAAACCTGGTACTCAGTTTTATGATAATCTACACCATTTTTTTCAAACCGGGTTTGCCCAGACACACAATATCAGTGCTGAATTTGGAGGGGAAAATGTGGCGTTTAGAGGAACAGGTCAATTCTTTGACAGTAGAGGAGTGGTGCCCAACAACACTTATAGAAAATATAATTTTAAACTTGCAAATACTACTAAGATTGGTAGCAAATTAACTATCAACCCTGCCATTGCTTTTACAAACGCTGAAAATTTACGTCCCCTGAAAAGTTCAGCTTCCGGTAGTGGCGCAGGTGGTTATTTAGTTGAAGTATATGAATGGCCTGCAAACAATGATATTAGAAATTTTGAAGATAATCTTGGTAATAAAAAAGCATTATTTAATGTAAACCGTAATTCTGATTTTGATAATCCGCTTTGGAGTGCTAAGTACAATAAAAGTGGTGATGTATTGAACAGAATTGTTAGCACGCTGGGAATAGATTACGCACCATTAACCTGGCTTTCCCTAAGTGGAAGATTTGGATATGATTATTACAAAAATGATGGTTATGTTTTTGTACACCCACAATCTTTTCAACTGACGCAGGCAACAGGAGGCAGTTTAGATAATTACTATAGAACTTATAAAGGTTATAACCATACCATAACTGCTACTGCAAAAAAGAAGTTCGGTAATTTTACTACAAGGTTGCTAACAGGTACTGTATGGCAAGATTTTGAAACGCAGCAGTTTGCCATTGTAGGCAATAATTTAATTGACTCAATTGGTAAGGTTGATAACAATATGTATAAATTCGGGATGGTTATACCTTCCAGTTTTTTAAATACTTATGATAGCAGTAATACTTCTAAAATTTCAAGAAGAAGATTACTACAAAATAACAGGGGCTTACCTAACGTAAATATTTTTAGAGAACTTGCTTTCTTTGGAGAAGTCTCTGTAGGATTTAAAAATGTGGCATTCCTGACTTATTCTCACCGTTTCGAATCAGCATCGCCAATACCAAAACAAAACCGCAATTACAATTATCCCGGGGCAAGTTTAAGTGTTATTGTGTCAGATATTTTTCCGGGTATAAAAAAAGGGAATATTTTAAATTATGCAAAATTAAGAGCTTCACTGGCAAGTACAGCTAGGCTTAACGATCCCTACTCGAATCAGCGGTTTTTTGTAAATAATTTCAGCAGTACTATACTCCCAACTACGTACACATATAACTTTACAAATGCCAATCTTAATTTAAGGCCTGAAAAACAAAAAACGTTTGAAGTTGGTACTGAACTACGTTTTTTGAACAGCAGACTTTCCCTAGAAGGGGCCTATTACAACACTTTAGCTAAAGATCAAATTGCACAAGGATATAGAGCAAGTTATGCAACAGGCTCTGTCTTGAATACTACTAATGCTGCTTCATTACGTAACCAAGGTGTTGAATTGACTTTAAATGCAACACCGGTAAGGAAAAGAGATTTTGAA
>JBBREY010000043.1:0-22905 GCA_038225275.1 Chitinophagales bacterium
CGCTTTTTTTAAATTGTGATAATTAATTTTTAAGACATTGTCACTGGCTTCTAACGCAGACTTAATCTGCTCATCGGTTTGAGTTGCAATCATAATTTTTCTGGGGATTTTAAAGTACTTTAACTATTTGAACAACGCAAATATATGAATTTGCGTGCATCTGATTTAGTTCAAATATGTTAAAAATAAAATCTCGTGAAGGTTATTATCCGTTATGAAATTCTTTTGCGTAAAGTGGCACGGCAGTATTGAGCTGAGTAAAGTTTTTTTCTGTAAATTTTTTATGAGATAACAGATTGATTGAATTATATATATCAGCAATACGTGCAAACGATGCATTTTTGTTTATGGCTACATTTTTATATTTCTCCATACCATTTCCGAAAAACAGAATTTCATTTTTGTGCGGATCTTGTTCATAAAAATGTTCGTCTATTACAACTGCATGCGCGGGTGATATTTCCTTTAAATGCGGGTCATAAAGCGCTGTATAAACTTCCATACGGCGGGCATCTATCATTGGGCAAAAACAAAGTTTTTTCTTCGTTTCATGAATTTGCAAGCTATGGGCCATTGCCTCCAACGTGCCTATGGTAATAAGCGGTATGTTTAATGCATAGCAAAATCCTTTTGCAGCGGCGAGACCTACCCTTAAGCCTGTATAAGAGCCTGGGCCAATCGTACAGCCAATAGCATCTATGGCATTTAATGATATTTGTGAATCAGTTACAAGTTTTTGAATTGCCGTATGCAAAAATGAAGCATGCTGTTTTTGAACATCATTTTGAAGATACTGCAAAATGATCCCGTCTTTTGCAAGACTAACTGTTGCAGTTTCGAGCGAAGTATCAATGTTTATAATAATGGCCATTATATAATTTTATTTGCCAATGCTAATCCTGCCGAAGGCAAAAATCTTTCATCTGTTAGCGAGCATTTTTGTAATAGGTTGTACACTTTATGTATGCCAATTTTGTTGCACCATTCAAATGGACCGTATGGATAATTTGTACCTAGTTTCATGGCAATATCAATATCAGCTTCCGAACTGACGCCTTCGTCTTTGGCGTAATATGCCTCATTTATTATCATGGCAATAATTCTTGCACTAACAAAGCCTGCTTCATCCGGCACAGCAATATATTTTTTATCTAAGTTCTGCAACACTTCAGCGGCTTCGGGACTAATGTAGCCTGCTATTTCCCACAAGTCAGTTTCAATAAACCCTGGCCAGGCATTTATCCTTATAACATTTTTGTTGTGATTATTTCCTGCCAACGTTGATGCCATGCAATTGATAAAAAGTGGTTTTGTGATCCTGCTGTAATCTTCAGCAGCGTTTTCCCTCATGTCAAAATAAGCATCCGCATTTTTAGATTCAAAAAATGATGCTATCGTATGTGTAAATTTCCATTCAATATTTTCTCCAACAGTTTGCAAAAAATCATAAACAGCTTCATCAGCCAAAACTACAATCTCCATTATATCGTTTTCAGCAAAAATACGTGCTATAAAGAGGATATATTTGCCTCACAAAAAATATATTGACATGGATAAAGTTATTATTAAGACAGATTTGGCACCAGCACCAATTGGGCCGTACAACCAAGCTGTAATAGCGGGTAATTTTATGTTTGCTTCCGGGCAAATAGCTCTTAACCCTGCAAACGGTGAACTCATGAATGCTTCTATAGCAGAAGAAGCAAACCAGGTTATGCAAAATATAGATGCTATTTTAAAAGAAGCAGGCGCAAGTTTTAATAACATTGTAAAAACCACCATTTTTTTAAGCGATATGAATTTGTTTGCAGAAGTAAATGAAATTTATGGTAGTTATTTTACAGGAGATTATCCTGCAAGAGAAACAGTAGCGGTTAAAGGGCTTCCGAAGAATGTGAACATAGAAATAAGTGTAACGGCATTTTTACAGCAATGATTTTAATTACTGCAAAAGTTCATCCTTATTTAATTGAAACCTTTCAAACCAAAGGTTACAAAGTATTGTATGAGCCTGAAATTTCCTATAATGAATTAGTAGCTGTTGTACCCGAGGTAACAGGGCTTGTAGTGACTACAAGATTAAAAATTGATAAGGCTATAATAGATGCTGCGCCAGTGTTACAATGGATTGGTCGCCTCGGTAGTGGAATGGAACTGATTGATACAGTTTATGCAGCTTCTAAAAATATAATTTGTGTAAGTAGCCCGGAAGGAAACAGGAATGCAGTTGGTGAGCATGCGCTTGGTATGCTACTAAGCCTTTCGAATAAAATAATAAAAAGCAGCAGCGAAATAAAAGAGGGCAAATGGATAAGAGATGAAAACAGGGGTATAGAAATATCAGGTAAAACAATAGGAATTATTGGCTATGGAAATACAGGAGGGGCATTTGCAAAAGTGCTTTCTGGTTTTGATGTTACCATGTTAGGCTACGACACTAACAAGAATGGGTTTGGCGGTAAATTTATTAGAGAGGCAGATTTGGAGCAGATTTGCAGGTATGCTGATGTGATTAGTTTTCATGTGCCATTAAGCGATGATACGAAGCACATGGCAAACGATGCATTTTTCGATAAGCTGCAAAACTATCCTTTTATTATAAATACTTCCCGTGGAAACGTGGTTGAAACTGCGGCTCTTATTCGGGCATTGCAAAACGATAAAATAAAAGGTGCTGCGCTTGATGTACTTGAAAATGAAAAGCTCGAAACTTTATCAGAAATTGAACAACAGCAAATGGATTTTCTTATGAAGCAGCCTAATGTTCTTATTACACCTCACATTGCAGGCTATAGCAACGAAGCTTTTTTTAAAATGAGTGAAGTGTTAATTACAAAGCTCGAACAGCTTAAAATTGCCTGACTTTAAGGGTTTATCTAAAAGACTTTTCCTTATATTTGTGTACTTACAACGCTCCAGCAAAATGGAGCGTTGTATTTTTTTTAGTAAAACTCAAATCGAATTGTATGTCGGATACTAATTATGTAACACAGGAAAACTTTGATAAGCTACAGATCGATCTTCACAAATTAAAAAGTGTAGACAGACCTGCGGCAAGTGCTGCAATTGCAGAAGCAAGGGAAAAAGGAGATCTGAAAGAAAACGCAGAATACGATGCGGCCAAAGAAGCGCAAGGCCTGCTCGAAGCAAGAATTAATTATTTAGAAGGGGTGGTTTCTACTGCACGAATACTTGATGAAACAACGATTGATACAAGTAGGGTTAGTATTTTAACCCGAGTGACGCTTCTCAATTTAACTACAAAAAAAACAGTTACCTATCAGATAGTATCTGAGAACGAAGCTGATTTAAAGCAGGGGAAAATATCTGTTACTTCACCAATTGGTAAAGGTTTATTGGGAAAAGTAAAGGGCGAAGTTGCTGAGGTGAGCGTGCCTGCCGGTGTTTTAAAATTTGAAGTGAAAGAAATTTCTATTTAATAGGATTTATTTAATTTACCAACCGTTCCCACTTATGCGAACGGGTTTTTTATTTCTCAAACATACTTTTATATGTCTATATTCTCAAAAATAATTTCCGGCGAAATACGTTCTTATAAAATTAAGGAAGATGAAAACTTCGTGGCTTTTTTAGATGTATTTCCGTTGGTAAAAGGGCACGTGTTGGTGGTGCCAAAAAAGGAAATAGATAAACTGTTTGATTTAGATGATTCATTGCTTGCTTCCATGTTGATATTTGCAAAACCCATTGCAAAAGCTATAGAAAAAACATTTGATTGCAAACGTTGTGGCATCAGTGCCATTGGCTTGGAAGTGCCGCATGCGCATCTGCATTTAGTCCCCATTAATTCAGCAGACGATTTAAATTTTACAAGAGCGAAAATGTCTTTTACAAAAGAAGAAATGATTGAAATTCAGCAGCAGCTGTTAAATAATATAGAAGCTTAATCGCAAAGACGTAAACTCAATATTCGCCTTAGCTTATTCTCTTGTGGAACTTAGCGTCTTAGCGTCTTTGTGGTTCAACGAATTAACTGTCGTGAGCCAGACACTCAACTCAACTTTACTCTCTTTGGGTTATTTGCTATAAAACTCTTCCAGTCGTTCTTACCACCACCCGCTGCAGCCAGTAAATTACTTTCCTGAAAATGATGGCAAAGCGCCACCGCCAGTGCATCTGTAGCATCCAGCCAGGTATGTTCACCTTCAAACTTTAAAATAGATTGCAGCATTTTAGATACCTGTAGTTTATCTGCATTGCCATTGCCTGTAATAGATTGTTTTACTTTTTTAGGTGAGTATTCTGTTACCGATAATCCTGCTTGCATGGCGGCAGCAATTGCAACGCCTTGTGCACGCCCAAGCTTTAGCATACTTTGTACGTTCTTTCCAAAAAAAGGAGCTTCAATGGCAAAGCAAGTAGGTTTATATTCCTTTATAATTTCGGCAACCTTGCTGTGTATTTTTTCTAGTCGTTCGTAAGCATCCTGTTTTGAGTTTAGTTTTAAAATCCCCATGTCAAGCAATGATGCGGTTTTGTCTTTCACTTTTATAATTCCGTATCCCATTACAATTGTACCGGGATCAATTCCTAAAATTATTTTTGTTGTCTTTTGCAATAGGGGCGCTATTTTTACCAAAATTTATATCTGCGCAAAAGTATCAAAATATTATTCAACTGGTTTCTTGGTCCATTAATCTTCTTATTTCTCAGCTGGAGTTTATACAAACAAATATCTCATCAAAATGACGTTGCTGAGAGGTGGATACAAATTAAAAACAGTTTTCAAAATCCTGCGTTGTGGTTAGCGGTTTTAATGATGTTCCTAAATTGGGGGCTCGAGGCTTTTAAATGGCAACTTCTTTTGCGGCCCTTGGAACAGATATCTTATGCAAATGCCTATAGAAGTGTTTTGGCTGGCTGCAGCATAACCATGCTCACGCCAAACCGTGTAGGGGAATATGGCGGGCGCATTTTATATGTAAAAGAAGAGCATCGTTTAGATGCTATACCACTTACCATTCTTGGAAGTGTGAGCCAGCTTTTTATTACAGTAATAATGGGTACGCTGGGTTTAGTTTATTTAAAATATGTAAGTCAGGATAAGCAGTTGTTCAATTCTCTACCGGCTTATACCGAAGATATTTTATTATACATAAGCGCTTCTGCAGCTGCATTTTTAATATTGGTTTATTTAAGAGTGGGGATGCTTGTAAAGTTTTTAAACAAAATAAGGTGGCTGAAAAAGGTAGCTGCACATATTGTATTGTTAAATACATTTTCACGTAAACAATTGTTAAGAATTCTGTTTTTATCTTTTTTGCGGTACATGGTATTTATTTTGCAATTCGTTCTGCTCCTGCAAATAATGCAAGTGCAAATAAGTTTTTTTACATGCTTTAGGTTACTAACGGTATTTTACCTTGTTATGGCAATTGCTCCAACTATTGGGTTTACAGAATTGCCAATAAGGGCTGCAGCAAGTTTAGAGATATTGCAACTATACAGCAATAACCTCATAGGCATACAGGCAGGATCTCTAGGGATCTGGATCATCAATTTAGTAATACCGGCTATTGTAGGAAGCTTGCTCATTTTTGGAATTAAAATATTAAAAGATAAATGAAAAACTTTACTAAATTTTTTTATTGTGCGTTCGCATTATCATGTATAACATCTTTTTCATTAGCACAAAAAGGAGATTTTTGTGGTATAAGAAATTCCGCGTTTTTGCCAGGCGAAAAAATTATTATGAAAGTGTACTACAACGCAATGGGTGCGTACATTGGTGCAGGCGAAGCAAGTTTTACCACTGCGTTGGAACGCTTTAACGGTAAGCCAGTTTATCATTGCGTTGGTGAGGGCAAAACATATTCCTTTTTTGATAATTTTTTTAAGGTAAGAGATCGTTATGAAAGCTATATAGATACTGCAACTATGTCTCCAATAAAGTTTATCAGGAACGTAGAAGAAGGGAAAATTAAGATTTATAACAACGTAACTTTTAACCAGACTTCAAATACGGCAGTGAGTACAAATGGTGTTTTTAAAATTTCTGATTGTATGCAGGATGTGGTGAGTGCAATGTATTATGCCCGCAATATTAACTGGAATATGTATAAAGCCGGTGATAAAATCCCTTTTGATATGTTTTTAGATGATGAAGTTTACCACCTTTATATTCGATACCTCGGGAAAGAAAAAATAAAAACCCAGTACGGTAGATTTAATGCCATAAAATTTAAACCATTACTTATAAAAGGAACCATGTTTGAAGGCGGTGAAAAGATGACTGCCTGGGTGAGCGACGATCCTAACCATGTAATTCTACGGGTTGAAAGCCCTATCTCTGTAGGTAATGTAAAAGTAGATATGATGGGATATTCAGGTTTAAGATATCCTTTAAGTTCGTTGGTTTCTTTTAGGTAATATTTCGTAAAAATTTATTTTCTAACCGACTCTTCAAAATCTGCAAAAATCAGTGAGTTAATCATGCTTGTAGATGTTGCGGATTTAAACAGATTTACTATTGCTAATGTTTTTACCTATTAAATTTGAAAAAATAAAATTCGCCTTAATCTGAAGAGGAGTTAAGTATATGCTGCTTTTTCGTGGAGTAACAATTAGTGCAACACAAACTGAACAAAACTCTTTAACAAAATGCCGAAGTACATGAAAAAGCCCGAAATCAATCGGGCTTTCTCAATACTAATATCTCAATACTCAAAATTTTTTACACATCAATTTTAGCATACTTAGCATGGCTTTCAATAAACTCTCTGCGTGGTGGTACTTCATCGCCCATCAACATAGAGAATACACCATCGGCTGTTGTAAGGCTATCAATGGTTACTTGTTTAAGAGTACGGGTTGCAGGGTTCATAGTTGTTTCCCATAACTGGTCTGCATTCATCTCTCCCAAACCTTTGTACCGCTGTATGTTTACGGTGTCATCTTTACCGCCGCCAATTCTTGCAGTTTCTACTTTACGCTCGGCATCGTCCCATGCATAAGCCTGTTCTTTTCCTTTTTTTACCAGGTATAAAGGCGGCTGTGCTATGTAAACATATCCATTCTCCACAAGCTCTTTCATGTAGCGGAAAATGAAGGTCATAATCAATGTCGCAATGTGGCTTCCATCCACATCGGCATCCGTCATTATAATTAATTTGTGGTAACGAAGTTTTGAAATATCCAATGCTTTTGCATCATCCGTAGTTCCTATTTTCACCCCGAGTGCCGTAAACATATTGCGTATCTCCTCGTTGTCGTAAATCTTATGCTCCATGGCTTTTTCTACATTAAGAATCTTACCTCTCAATGGGAGTATTGCCTGAAAACTTCTATCACGGCCCTGCTTTGCAGTTCCACCTGCGGAATCCCCTTCCACCAAGAATAATTCACAACGGCCGGGGTCTTTATCTGAGCAATCTGCCAATTTACCGGGCAAACCACCACCAACCAAAACCGTTTTACGTTGCACCAATTCTCTTGCACGTTTAGCAGCTGCTCTTGCCTGTGCTGCTAAGATTACTTTTTGTATAATCGTCTTGGCATCTTTTGGATTTTCTTCCAAATAGTTTTCGAGCACACGGCTCAGAGTAGTATCGACAATACCGCTCACTTCGTTGTTACCAAGTTTGCTTTTTGTTTGTCCTTCAAATTGTGGCTCGGGTACTTTTACAGAAATGATTGCTGAAATACCTTCTCTAAAATCATCTCCTTCAATGGCAACTTTTGCCTTTTCAAACATGCCGTTCTTTTCGCCATAGCTTTTAAACACTCGGGTAATGCTTCTTCTAAAACCTGCAACGTGTGTACCACCTTCAATTGTATTAATGTTGTTTACATAGCTAAATAAATGCTCTGAATAACCTGCGTTGTACGTCATGGCTACTTCTACCACTACATTATTCTTTTCATCATAACCATCACAATAAATTACGATTGGTATCAATGGACTGCGACCGGCTTTTTTATCGAGGTATTCTACGAATTCTACAATACCACCTTCGCTGTAAAAAGTTTTGCTGTAATATTTTCCGTCCTCTTCTTTTTCTCTAAAATCGTTGAGGATGATGTTTATTTTTTTGTTTAGAAAAGAGAGTTCTCTCAAACGACCTTCTAAAATATCTCTCTTGTACTCTGTGGTAATACTGAAGATAGATTTATCAGGCCAAAAATGTACGTGTGTACCTGTATGCTCGCTTGTACCTATTTCCCTAACTGGATATTGAGGAACACCAATGCAGTATTCCTGTTCAAACTTCTTACCATCACGGTTTACAGTGGCAATTAATTTTGTGCTAAGGGCATTTACACAACTCACACCCACACCATGCAAACCTCCGGATACCTTGTAAGTGTCTTTATCAAACTTACCACCGGCGTGTAATACCGTCATTACAATTTCTAATGCGGATTTATTCTCTTTTGTATTGATGCCTGTTGGTATACCGCGGCCATCATCCTGAACAGATATAGAATTGTCTTCGTGAATGCTAACGGTGATGTTTTTGCACCAACCTGCAAGTGCTTCATCAATTGAGTTATCTACTACCTCATAAACCAAGTGGTGAAGGCCCTTTTCACCGGTATCGCCGATGTACATACTTGGACGTAAACGAACGGCTTCTAAACCTTCTAAAACAGTGATGCTGTCAGCGCCATAGGCGGGCATTGCAGCTTCGGGTAAAACTTCCTTTTCTATACTCATAATTGGTAACAATCTTTAAAAATCGAATGCGTGCGAAGTTAAGTAAATCGGATCGTTTTTCAACGGTAAAAAGCAGTTGTTTTGAACCATTTGCCAACATGTTTTAAATGCGAAATGAGGCATCAATTTAATGGGCTAAATATGACTGTAAACCTCCTACTTAAGGGTGTGATGGAATTGGTATAAGTTTGTACGTATGAAAATTTTATTTGTTGTCCTTATTTGGGGAATGCCGCTAAATCTGGCTGCGCAAAAAGCTGATTTTAGCATACATAACATTTCGCTGCCACCAGAAATTTCTTACTACGATAATCAGTTTTCAGGATTGTACATAAAGGATAATAATTTGTTTTTAATGAGTGAAAGCAGGCTACAGGATAGTGCTGAAGCAAAGTTGTATACCATAAACTTAAATGACATAGAGCAACAACTTGCAGATACCAATTATATTCTTCCATTTACAAAATGGCACATTTATAATTTGAATATTTTAAGAAGCAAAATGAAAAATAATGGCGATGATTATGAGGGATTGGAAGCTATCGTTATCGATAAAGAGCAAATTTATTTTTCAGTAGAAACTGCCACTCCTTCCAACAACTGTTATTTACTAAAAGGTATAATAAATGATACGGCAATTGTGCTTGACACAGTTCATTTTGTACTAATGAAAAAACCAATAGGCAGCGACGGGAAACATATATACAACGCCGGTTTTGAGGCAATAGCACCTATTAATAATAGCATAGCAGCCTTTTTTGAATTTAATTATTTTAGTAATGCTAATCAGGTAAACTATATAAGTGATTGGTCTTTCCAATCAGGTAAATATCATGTATTTAATATGGCAAAATTGCCCTTTAGAATAACCGATATAACACAGACGACGGGAAGAAATTATACAGCTATAAATTATTTTTACAAAGGAACTGGCGAAGATGAAATTTACAGAATACCTGCAAGAGATAAAAAAAATAATAGGCTCATAAAAGATACATTCGGTTACAAAAATTACTGCAGACTTATAAAAATAAAGGCCCGCCATTCCTGTTTTTCATGGAAGCCGTTGTGGGAGTTTCCAGCAAATTTAAGCAGCTACAACTGGGAGGGTATAGCGGCGTATAAAAAAGGATATTTTATTGTAAATGATAAATACACACCCTCACGGCCATACAAATCTTTACTGCTTTTTCTACAGTTTACGAAATAGGATAAAATAGTGACAATTTAAGTGTCTATTTTAATTAATGTTGCAACACCAAATGTTAATTATTAAAAATTTATTTTTTCATCTAACTAATGTTCGTTAGTTTTACAACATGACAATATTGGCACAAGACATTTTATCGCTAGCACAGAGACAACCCTTTTTACAGGAAGATTTGCACCTCTTACACGAAGTAGATCGCAATGTTCCCGGTTCCATCCATTACTCTATTAAGAGGTATAAACGGTTACCGCAATGGTCTGTAGATGATAAGGGCATTTTAGAATACATGTACATCACCAATGATGAGGTTTCTAACAACCTGCAATTAAAGTTTTGTTTGAGTGGTAATATTTATGGAGATCAAAAACACACAGATTCTGAAAAAGAGGAGACGATAGATGTGTTGAGTTTTAGTTTTTCGCCATCTTACCTGCAGCAATTCGTGAAGGCAAACAAAAACTCAGTATCGTTTTCTGATCATGTTTTGTCGTTCACCCACAAAAACTCTTTTAGCAAAATATTGCCATTGTGCGGTAAAACAAGAATGGCCATAGATGCTTTGCTAAACCATACTTACACAGATACGCATGCAAACATTTTTGTAAACGCACAAATGCAGATATTGCTTTTGTACAGCATGGATTGTATGTTGGGCGATAAGGAAGAAGCTACTTTTAGTTGTAAGTTCTTATCTAACGAAGCAGATAGAGATAAAATCATTAAAGCGAGAGAAATTTTATTGCAGCGCATTGGTGAACCAATTACCATTAAGGCCTTAAGCAGAAAAGTAGCAATTAATGAATGTTATTTAAAGAAAGGGTTTAAGGAAATATTCGGAACCACCATATTTGACTTTTACCAAAGCCAAAGAATGGAACATGCTAAATATCTTTTGTATGAAAAGGGCTTAAGTGTAACAGAAGTATCTCATTTACTCGGGTACTCTTCTATATCTCACTTTAGTACAGCTTTTAAAAAGCAAACAGGTATTAAACCTTGTGAATTATTAATGCACTAAAATGATCGTGCTAACAAAATAGTAGTTTGTTTAGTTTGAATAATAGAGACACAGCTTAGAATTTATTTTCTAAGCTGTTTTTTGTTTTGTATGGCATTGCTAAGATTTAAACGAAAGATTTTTTTAATTTGATGACTTAAATATCGAAAAAACGTAATTACGTATAATGTACCTTTGCGCACAATTTTAAATGAATATTTGATGAGTGTGGGATATAAAACTTACGGACAGCTTAACCTTTCATCTATAGGTGAAGAAATACTAAAACAGTGGGAATCTACGGAAGCCTTTAAAAAAAGTGTTGACTTAAGAGAAGGTAATGTGCCATTTGTATTTTACGAAGGTCCGCCAAGTGCCAATGGTATGCCCGGTATTCACCATGTAATTAGCCGTACACTAAAAGACCTCGTTTGCAGGTACAAAACAATGCAGGGGTTTCAGGTAAAACGTAAAGGCGGTTGGGATACCCATGGGTTGCCTATTGAACTTGGCGTTGAAAAATTATTAGGAATAACAAAAGAAGATATTGGTAAAAAAATATCGGTTGAAGATTATAATAAGAAGTGTAGAGAGGTAGTGATGCAATACAAAGACAAATGGGATGACATCACTCAAAAAATGGGGTACTGGGTAGATCTTGATAACCCGTATGTAACTTTTGAAAATAATTATATTGAAACATTGTGGTGGTGCTTAAGCCAATTGTATAAAAAAGATTTTTTGTATGAAAGTGTAAGCATTCAACCATATTCACCTGCGGCGGGTACCGGATTATCATCACATGAACTGAACCAGCCGGGCACGTACAAAGACGTGAAGGATACAAGTGCGACGGTCATGTTTAAAGTGGCTAGTGGGCAGTTTAAAGTGGCAAGTGGGGAGAATTTTAGAACGGCAGCAGATGTCGAAAATAGAGATGGAGAGATTTTCATTTTAGCCTGGACTACAACGCCGTGGACTTTACCTTCAAACCTTGGTTTAACTGTTGGACCCAATATTGAATATGTACTAGTACAAACTTTTAATCCTTATACGCATCTACCTAACAACATTATTATAGCCAAAAATTTGGTTGGAAAATATTTTAAGGAGGAGGGCGAAAATGGCGATTTTGAAAACTATTCTGCTGAGGTAAAATTACTTCCTTGGAAAATTTTAGCAACATTCAAAGGGAGTGAATTAGAAGGAGTAGAGTATGAACAACTGCTACCTTCTGACGCAAATACTTTAGAAAAAATACAAGAAATAACGCCCGGTGCAAAACCTTTCCGTGTAATATTAGGCGATTTTGTAACAACAGAAGATGGTACAGGTATAGTTCATACCTCGCCTGCTTTTGGTGCAGATGATTACCGTGTAGGTAAAAAAAATAATTTAGGAATATTGACGCTTGTTGACAGAGAGGGGAAATTTGTTGATGGTGTGGGTGAGTTTAGCAATCGTTTTGTAAAAAACTATAAAGATCAAGCTGATTATATTGATGTAAATGTTGACATATCAGTAAAATTAAAAAAAGAAAACAGGGCTTTTAAAGTTGAAAAATACGAGCACAGCTACCCCCATTGCTGGCGTACAGATAAACCAATTATTTATTATCCCTTAGACGCCTGGTTTATAAAAACCACTGCTGTGAAAGATCGAATGGTGGAGCTGAACAAAACGATTAACTGGAAACCTGCAAGCACGGGTACAGGGCGTTTTGGTAACTGGCTGGAAAATATGGTTGATTGGAATTTAAGCCGTTCTCGTTTTTGGGGAACTCCAATGCCCATCTGGAAAACAGAAGATGGCGAAGAAGAAATATGTATTGGAAGTATAGCAGAACTAAATAATGAAATAAAAAAAGCAGCAGAGGTTTTGGGTGGCGAAACCAATAAGCATTATTTACATGAAGGCATACTTGATTTGCACAAACCATATGTTGATGACATTATCCTTGTTTCACCTTCAGGTAAACCTATGAAAAGGGTACCTGATTTAATTGATGTTTGGTTTGATAGTGGTGCAATGCCTTATGCACAGTGGGGTTTGCCCGATGCAACTTCAAACGAATTTGGTGAGCTAAGTACAGATAACTTTTGGAAGTACCACACTGCCGATAAAAATTCACCTTTGTATGGACAGCCTGAAAATGCCGCCTTTCCAGCAGATTTTATAGCTGAAGGTGTAGACCAAACACGTGGGTGGTTTTATACATTACATGCACTTGGATCTTTATTATTTGATAGTGTTGCCTATAAAACCGTAGTTAGTAATGGGCTTGTGCTTGATAAGAATGGTGTGAAAATGAGCAAGCGATTGGGCAACATTGTTGATCCATTTAAAACTATAGAAAGTTACGGAGCAGATGCTACAAGGTGGTATTTAATTACCAATGCTTCGCCTTGGGATAGTTTAAAATTTGATGAAGAAGGAATAAAAGAGGTACAAAGAAAGTTTTTCGGAACCCTATATAATACATATCAATTTTTTGCATTGTATGCAAATGTAGACGGATTTAGTTTTAAAGAAGAATATATTCCACTCCGTAAAAGACCTGAGATAGATCAATGGGTTTTATCATGCCTAAACTCACTTATTAAAAATGTAACTGAAAATTTTGATGCTTACGAACCTACCCAGGCGGGCAGAGCAATAGAAGAATTTGTAGATACATTATTGAGTAACTGGTATGTGCGACTTTGTAGACGCCGGTTTTGGAAGGGAGAGTATGAGGAGGATAAAATTGCCGCTTACCAAACTCTCTATGAATGTTTGGAAACCATTAGCAGACTCATAGCGCCCATTGCGCCATTTTTCGGAGAGTGGTTGTTTCAAAATCTTAACGCCGCTACCCAAAGAGCATCGCATGAAAGTGTTCATCATAGTTTCTATCCAAAAGAGGATGAATCAGTTATTAATATTGCATTAGAAAAAAGAATGAAGTTAGCTCAGGATGTATCCTCGTTGATTCTCTCTTTGCGTAAAAAAGTCAACATAAAAGTTCGGCAGCCATTACAAAAAGTTTTTATACCTGCTCAAAATGAAGAGATGGCAGATGCAATTAAGCTGATAGAGGATATAGTTAAAACTGAAACTAATATTAAAGAAATTGAAATACTAGGAGCTAACAACGATTTCATAAGAAAAAAAGCCAAGGCCAATTTTAAAACTTTGGGTAAGAAATTAGGGCAGAAAATGAAGTGGGCGTCAGGAGAGATTGAAAATTTTAGTAACGAGGATATTGATAAGGTGCAAAATGAGGGTCTGTTATTGATTCAACAGGATATAGCGAAGGATGATGAAGAAATTATAATAAAATCAGAGGATATTGAAATTATAACCGATGAAATACCTGGGTATGAAATCGCAAACAAAGGTACTTTGACTGTTGCGTTAGATGTCGTGATTAACGAAGCATTACAGATGGAAGGTTATGCAAGGGAATTTGTAAATAAGGTTCAGAATATCAGAAAAGAGAGTGGATTTGAGCTTACGGACAAAGTCGAGGTGTTTGTATCTGAAAATGAAACTGTTCACGATTCATTTATGAAATTTAAAGACTATATTTGCGCGGAAATATTGGCAGAAAAAATGGAGTTTGTTGCTGATTTACAACGAGGCACACAAATTGAAGTTAATGATGCCACCTTAAAAGTAAATGTTATAAAAAAATAACAACTAGTTTATGGCTACTAAAAAAGCACCTACAAAGCAAATAGTAAAAAAGGTTGTAAAGAAGTCTGTAGTACCTGCAGCAAAATCTGCTCCGGCCAAAAAATTACTGCCTGTTAAAAAGATAGTTGTTTCAAAAAAAGCTCCGGTTAAAGCAGTGTCAAAAAAAGTTGTCGCAAAACCTACAGCTAAAAAAGTTGCAGCAAAAGTTGTAAAGAAGGTGGTAAAACCTATTGTTAAAGCTGCTGTAAAAGTTGTAAAAAGTGCGGTGAAGCCTACAAACAAGGCATCGGTAAAATTAGTTAACAAGAGTGTAGCCAAAGTTTCGGCAAAAAATGCAACTCAACAAAAACCTGTAAAGCAATTGGCTAAAAAAATAGAAACAAATAAAGTTGAACCAAAAGCTCAGCCCGTTAAAAAAGCTGTAGCAAAAGTTGAAACAGTAAAAGCGTCTGCAAAAGCAGTTGAAGCGCCTAAACCCACAGTAAAAGCAGCACCCACAAAACCGGTGGTGCAAAAACCAGTTGTTTTGCCTAAAATAAATACCAAAACATCTCGAAAATACGAACCAGATTTTACTAAATCTGTTTTGGATAAAGCTCCTGCAGATCCCGGAGCTCCGATTGTTATGTACAGCGATGCAGATTTGGCAGAGTTCAAAGAATTGATTCAACGTAAATTAGGATCAGCTAAAAAAGAGTTGGCTTATTTACAAGGCCTCATTACCCGTAAGGACGATATGGGTGGAGACGAAGGAGATGGTCGTTACATGACAATGGAAGACGGAAGTTTAAGCATGGAAAGAGAGCAGTTGAGCCAAATGGCAAGTCGCCAGATAACTTTTGTCGATCATTTAGAGAAGGCATTAATGCGTATCGAGAATAAAACTTATGGTGTTTGCCGTATTACCGGTAAATTAATTGATAAGGCAAGGTTACGTGCGGTGCCACATGCTACTCTGAGTATAGAGGCAAAAATGAGTGGGGGAAAATAATAATAAATTTAATTTGATAAGAAAAGTCGTCTCAATAAATGGGACGGCTTTTTTCTTTGGTACATGTTTGGAGTTTTTAAAAAATTAATTTTCTTTTCTCGTTCAAATAATTATCTAAATACAAACAATATTTAGTTTTTTGTTTTTTTTCATTTTACTTTTACTTTTTAATAGAGGAGCATTTTGATCTTGCTTAAAAATAATACAATTAAACAAAATTTATTATGGTTGATGTCATTTTGGGGTTACAATGGGGCGATGAAGGGAAGGGGAAAATTGTGGATTTTTTTGCTAAAGATTACGATGTAATTGCTAGGTTCCAGGGTGGTCCAAATGCGGGACATACTCTATATGTAAACGACAAAAAAATTGTATTACATCAAATTCCGAGTGGTATTTTTCATGCGGATAAAATAAACCTGATTGGAAATGGTGTAGTGTTAGATGCGGTAACTTTAAAAAGAGAGTGCGAATCTGTCGCTGCATTCGGTGTTGACTATAAAAAAAATCTTTTTATAAGCGAACGCACTCATCTAATATTACCCACCCACCGTGCTTTGGATAAAGCAAGTGAGTTAAGCAAGGGTACAGAAAAAATTGGAAGTACTTTAAAAGGAATCGGTCCTGCTTATATGGATAAAACCGGAAGAAATGGATTGAGGGTAGGAGATCTAAAAGATAAAAGTTTCACTTCACAATACATCAAGCTAAGGCTTAAACACCAAAGATTGCTCGATAGTTTTAATTTTCAGGAAGATATTTCAGCATGGGAAGAAGAGTTTTTTGAAGCTTTGGAATTCTTAAAAGAATTGAACATTGTAAACGGAGAATATTTTGTAAATGAAAAAATAGCAGAAGGGAAAAGAGTACTTGCAGAAGGTGCACAAGGCAGTATGCTGGATGTTGATTTTGGAACATTCCCTTTCGTTACAAGTAGCAGTACAATTACCGGTGGTGTTTGTTCGGGCTTAGGTATTGCTCCTCAGAAAATAAAAGAAGTAATAGGTATTACCAAGGCCTATTGTACAAGAGTAGGAAGTGGGCCTTTCCCGACTGAATTATTTGATGCCACAGGCGATTTTTTGCGTAACACAGGTAACGAGTTTGGTAGTACAACAGGCAGACCAAGAAGATGCGGATGGATTGATCTTGTGGCTTTACAATTTGCATGTATGATAAACGGCGTTACACAAATTGTAATGACAAAAGCAGATATTTTAGATGGATTGGAAGAATTAAAAGTTTGCAATTCTTATAAAATAAATGGAGAAGAAATCAGCAGAATTCCTTTTCAGATGAACAAGCTCCCAATTGAGGCATCGTACAAATCCTTGAAGGGTTGGAATACGGAAATTACTGAAGTTAAAAGTTTTGAAAACATGCCTTCAGAAATGAACACCTATATAAGTTACCTTAATGATTTTTTAAAAGTGCCTGTTAAGTACATCAGTAATGGCCCCGGAAGAGAGCAACTTGTGGCAATTTAAAAATTTATAAAAAATACCCTTCAAAAAATTTGGCTATTTAAAATTACCGTCGAAAATTTACATACTAATCCAACTAAGCAATGGCAGTAAAAAAAGATACCGGCAAAAAGACAATAACTCCTAAAACTGGGGAGAAGGCAACCCCTGCAAAAACTAAATCTTCTAAAGAAAAAGATTTAGATGATGACGATGATTTAGACGATGGCTTGGATGAAGAAATGCCCAAAAAAGCGATAAAAGGTAAGGGAAAAAAATCATCTGATGACGATGATGATGACGATGATATTGATGTGGCTGATGACTGGGAAAAGACTGAAGAAGATGAAGATTGGGATAAAGATTTTGACGAGTTTGACGTGCCGGCATCAAAAATAAAAAAAGCTGCAGGCAAAAAAGTGAAAGACGAAGACGATGATTTAAAATTAGACGACGATTTTAAGGAGTTTGATTTATTTGATGATGATGACGATTTAGGAGGAGGTAAGGGAGGACGTTTTAATGATGATGACTATTAAATTTAATGGGTATAAAAGATAATTTTTTCGAAAATTCTAAAATGAAAATGTTGAATTGGGCTAACCGGTTCAACATTTTTTGTTTGTTAGATAATAACCACTATGCTTTTGAAAAGGCTTCATTCGAGTGTATCCTCGCCGTAGGTTGTGTAAGGTCATATAGCTTTAAGGGAGCGTGTGATTTTGAAGCTTTGCAAAAATTTCATGATACACATCCAACTTGGTTATTTGGCCATTTTGGTTACAATGCAGGCGGAATAAGTTATAAGGAGAATAAACCTGACGATACAACTTTTTTTGGAGATGGTTTTTTCTTTGAACCCGAAACAATTATAAAACTATCTGCAAATAAAATGGAGGTTTTAAAAAGTAGTCGATCGGCCGAAGCGGTTATTGGTGAAATTGAGAAAACCGAGATTCAGCATTTTGTAAAAAGTGTTGCTCTACAGATACAACCCACTATTGATAAAGCTCAGTATGTAAATGCTGTAACAAAATTGAAGGAACATATAAAAAGAGGGGACTGCTACGAAGTGAATTTTTGCCAAAAGTTTGTTGTTAACGATGCTGTAATCAATCCTATAAATGTTTACAGTAAACTCACTCACTTGTCTCCGGCTCCGTTTGGAGCGCTATACAAACTAAACAACAGTTATTGCCTTTGTGCAAGCCCTGAACGTTTTTTGCAGAAGAAAGGATCGCAACTTATTTCGCAGCCAATAAAAGGCACAAGTAAAAGAGATATTGACCCTATTATAGACGATTCAAACAAAAAACATTTAACTGCCAGCACAAAAGAGAAAAGTGAGAATGTAATGGTTGTTGATCTTGTAAGAAATGATATGAGTAGGGTTTGCGAAAAGGGTTCCGTTAGTGTTAGGGATTTATTTGCAGTGCACAGTTTTCCGCAAGTACACCAAATGATAAGTACTATTAAAGGAAAACTATCTGAAAGTAAATTATTTACAGAAGCTATCGAAGCATGCTTCCCGATGGGGTCAATGACAGGAGCACCCAAAAAGCGGGTGATGGAACTAATTGAAAAATACGAACTTACACAAAGAGGTTTGTTTTCAGGTAGTATTGGATATATAACGCCCAATGGAGATTTCGATTTTAACGTTGTAATCAGGAGTATTTTTTACAATGAACACCGTGAAGAAATCTCTTTTTTTGCGGGAAGTGGTATAACTTTTTATAGTGATCCCGAAGAAGAATATGAAGAGTGCATGTTAAAAGCCGAAGCCATTATTCAAGTATTAACGACTTAAATGTCAAGAAAATTTTAATTTAAGACTTTCCCTTCTTCTCTTTTTTCGACTTATACTCCATTGTATTATTTGGGATTTCAGTATCACCAAGTAAAAATTGAACACATTCGTTTAGTATCTGGTATTTTGTTGAAAGAAACTGACGCATCCTATCTTGTGGTAGTATAAGTTCGTACTTACCGTTTGTTGCAATTTGATTATCAAATAACGGATTGTAACGATTAAAAGCAACAATATCCATAGAAATATTCTTAGCGATAATAACAGAATTATATTTTCCTGTTATAGTCTCTGTTTCTGCAGCTTCCATTTCAGCTACAGTTAGTGTAGGTTTGTTTATGTATGGGTTTACGGCAGTTCCACCTCCTGTATTAAGGCTAAAACCTGTACTTCCAAAACTGGCGCTACCGCCACCCGTTTCCATAATATAGTGCGTAGCAATGAACTTTTTCACATGGTTTCTGCTTTCTTCTGGTAACTTATATTGAAGTGACCAAAAATTTCTACTTCCACTTTGTTGGATAGCAGAAAAAACTCGTCCAGGTCCGCCGTTGTAAGCTGCAATAACGAGTAACCAGTCATGCGTTTGTTTATACAACGACAGTAAGTATCTCGCTGCTGCATGCGTACTTTTAAAATAATCTCTGCGTTCATCAACCATTCCATTTACAACGAGTCCGTTTTCTCTGGCTGTATATGGCATAAACTGCCACGGACCACCAGCGCCAACCCAACTTGTAGCATTTGTTTTTAAATTACTTTCAATAACAGCCAAATATTTAAGTTCTTTGGGTAGGCCGTATTGGGTGAAAATATTATCTATTAAATTAAAATAAGGCATACACCAAGCTTTCATCCCTGTTAACTGTCTCCCATGTGCTCTCAGGTAATCCTGCATGTAAGATTCAGCTTGTGGGTTTACCTGTGAAGAATATGGCATTGATGCATTGTAGGAATAGGTAGGAAAGAGATTTTTAAAGCCGTACCTGGTGAGTTTGCTAAAATATTGAACCTTATCTTTTCGAGGGGTAGATTTGGTTTCTATAATTTCATCAATTATTTCCTGTTCTTCCTTAATTACAGGAACGGTGGTATCCGCAAGAGGCTCCTGTACCTCCTTTGTAACAGTTTGTGTAAAACCATTATTTAAAGAGAAAATAAATGCAATAAGATATAGTAGTATTTTTTTTATCATTTTTTAAACGCTTTCGTCTTTTTTTAATTGAGAAAGTGTCGTTGAGATGTTTAGCAAAAGTAACTCTTGTTGTTTGTTACACAGAATTTGTATGCCAAAAGGCATGTTATTACTGTGTGAAAATAGCGGCATTGCTAGAGCTGGAATGCCCGTCAAATTTGCGAATACTGTATAAATATCCGCTAAATACATTGCTACAGGATCCCTGTCATTTTCTCCAAGTTTGAAAGCAGTGCAGGGACTTACGGGCATTAGAATGGCATCGTAAGATCTAAAGATGTTGTCGGTTGCGTTTACCAATAATCTTCTTATTTGCTGTGCTTTGCTAAAATAAGCATCATAGTAACCTGCACTTAAAACGAACGTTCCCAGCATTATCCTTCGCTTGACTTCTAATCCAAAAGCCTTTGAACGATTGTTTAGATAGAAATCATTTAACGAATCTTTATTACCTGATTCTTGGTGACCATATCTAATTCCATCATATCTGTTTAGGTTACTGCTTGCTTCTGCGGTCGTTAAAACGTAATAGGCAGGCACGACATAATCCAGCAATTCAAAATCAATTTCTGTAACCTCATGACCTGCATTTTTTATTAAATGTAGAAAGCTGTTTATTGTTGACTTTATTTCTGGGTCTAACCCTTTATGATCAAGCGCTTGTTTAAAATAAGCAAATTTAAAAGTCTTTTTTTCTATTGCAGGTTTAATCGATTCTACATTCATAGTGCTGTCCAGCGGATCATGCACACTCATAATTTGAAGCAATAACTTTACGTCTTCTACATTTTTACCAAAAATTCCAATTTGATCAAAGGATGATGCGTATGCAATTAGACCGAATCTGGATATTCTTCCATAGCCGGGTTTTAAACCAATAATTCCACAGAAATCTGCAGGTTGTCTAACAGAACCTCCAGTATCACTTCCTAATGAAACCATACACATATTTGCCTGAACTGCAACTGCGCTGCCGCCTGAAGATCCTCCCGGAACTTTTGTTTCATCTAAAGCGTTCAACACTTTTCCATAGGCAGAATTTTCATTTGTGCTGCCCATGGCAAATTCATCGCAATTACAGTTTCCAATAATAATTGCATCCTCATCTATTAAAAACTGCAAGGCAGTTGCAGTATATAGTGATGTAAAATTTTTTAGAATTTTTGACGCTGCTGTAACCTTGTGGTCTTTGTAACAGATAACATCTTTTATTGCAATTACAACTCCATGCAATTTTTTTAACGATTTTCCGGCTGCTCGTTGTTCATCTAATGAAATAGCTTTTTGTATGGCTTCTTCTCGGTAGACTTCAACGAATGCATTGAGGTGTTTGTTTGTTTCAATATTGTCGAGGTAAAAATCTACAGCTTCAGTACATGTAAATTGGTTGTTAACTAAGCTGGTATGGTATTCCTCGATATTGGTAAATGAAAACATAAATTATTTAAAGGCGGTAAATAAAAAAGGTCGAAAAATGCATGAATATTGTGCACTTTTCGACCTCAATTTATGTATTATTTTACTATGCGTTTTTGAGACCCTGCTCTTCTCTCATTTGTTGCAATTTCAATTCCTGCAATCTTATTTCTTCTGCAGATGCCGATGTGCGAACATCTTTTTCTTTCATGCCCTCTTCAATTTCGTTTTTCACGTTGTTTTTTGCGTCGTTAAATTCTCTCATTCCTTTACCAACACCTCTCATAAGCTCAGGAATTTTTTTGCCGCCAAACATCAAAAGCACAACAAGTATTATTAGTATCCATTCACTGCCGCCCGGCATTGAGATCAAAAAAATTGTATTAAGTATCATAGTATGTTTTTTAAAGTGTAAAGATAAACGTTTTTATAAGAGAGCAGGTTTGATTGTGATTTTATTATTTGGTTTAACTGTGTATTAACTTAGGCTAAATTTTATGCCAAGTTCCATATTTTATATTTAGCGTGGATAAGATACTTCTTAATTACTAATATCTCTAAGCAAATTGTAGGCATAAAAAAAGCGAAACAATTTTGTTTCGCTTTAAAATAATTTATAATCCTATTAAGCTTTACCTTTCTTAAGCCCAACTGCCATTCTTTTTTCTTTAATACGTGCACTTTTACCACTTCTTTCTCTAAGGAAATAAAGTTTAGCTCTTCTTACACGACCCACTTTATTTAGAACGATGCTCTCGATGTTAGGTGAAAATGCAGGGAATAAACGCTCAACACCTACACCATCACTTATTTTACGTACAGTAAAGGTTGCTGTTGAACCAACGCCTTGGCGCTTAATTACATCGCCTTTAAAGCTTTGGATACGCTCTTTTGCGCCCTCTACAATTTTATAGTTTACAGTAATATTATCACCTGCCTTAAAGTTAGGTAATGTTGGTATTGCTGTTAGTTGCTCGTGTACAAATGCTACTGCGTCCATGTCAATTCTTTTTTGGAGTGCAAATGTAGGGAATAATTAATAAAAACTGCTAGTTAAAATAGAATTTTTTAATAATCGGTTTTTGATCCAAGGGCGCCTGAGCATTTTAAAAAGAAAGCTGATAAATTGTACTGCAATCTTTAATAGTCAATAGCTGAAAGGCTACTCTGAAAATCTCAAAAAAAAAGGCGGTGAAAAATCACCGCCTTTCATTATCAGTTTAAAACATTATCTAGCAATGTTAACGGCTCTTTTTTCTCTGATAACCGTAACTTTTATTTGACCAGGGAAAGTCATTTCAGTTTGAATTTTTTGCGCTATTTCGAAACTTAACTTTTCACTTTCAGCATCTGTAACCTTATCAGATTCAACAATTACCCTTAACTCTCTACCTGCTTGTATTGCATAAGCTTTTTCAACACCATTGTAAGATGCGGCAAGGGTTTCAAGGTCTTTTATGCGTTGAAT
>JBBREY010000044.1:0-21501 GCA_038225275.1 Chitinophagales bacterium
GGATTTGCCCTGTTTTGATTGGCAACTCTCGGTGCAGAACCGTGTATAGCTTCAAACATGGCGCACTGCTCACCAATATTTGCAGAACCGGCCAAGCCAACAGAACCAGTAATTTGTGCGGCCACATCAGATAATATATCGCCGTATAAATTCGGCATTACAATTACATCAAAAATTTCCGGTGTATCTGCCAATTTTGCTGCGCCAATATCAATGATCCAATGTTCGTTTTCAATTGAGGGATATTCAAGAGCTATCTCATCAAACACCTGGTGAAACAAACCATCTGTTTGCTTCATAATATTATCTTTGGTAAAACAGGTTATTTTTTTACGGCCATATTGTTTGGCATATTCAAAAGCATAACGTACTATTTTTTCGCAACCCGGGCGGCTTATCAGTTTTAAACACTGCACTACTTCATCCGTTTGCTGGTGCTCAATGCCTGCATACAGATCCTCTTCATTTTCTCTTATAATTACAATATCCATTTGAGGATGCTTGGTTTTTACAAAAGGGTGTAGGCTGTTACAAGGTCTTACATTTGAATACAACCCTAGAAATTTACGGGTAGTTACATTTAAGCTTTTGTAACCGCCACCTTGCGGCGTAGTAATGGGCGCTTTTAAAAATATTTTATTGCGGCGAATAACATCCCACGATTCTTTGGCAATACCTGCAAGGTTGCCTGCCAGATACACTTTTTCGCCCACTTCAATTTCATCAATAGCAATATCGGCACCTGCTGCCATAATTATTTTTAATGTGGCATCCATAATTTCGGGTCCTATACCATCTCCTTTTGCAACTGTAATTCTTGTCATTGTTTTTATTTTTAGTGATGCAAATTTGGGTGGCTTTATCTATATACTTTCATTTATCTTTATTATATAAACCATAAAATATTTTTATGAACTTTACTTTGCAGCAGTTAAAAGTTTTCATGATTGTGGTGCAAAATGAAAGTATTACCAAGGCATCTGAAGAACTCCACATGACACAACCGGCGGTATCCATTCAAATAAAAAATTTACAGGCACAGTTTGATATTGCCTTAATAGAAATAGTGGGACGAAAATTATATGTAACAGATTTTGGTAGAGAATTATACCAGATAGCCGATAGAATTTTAAAAGAAATAGCATCTATAAATTATCATACACAAAGCTTTAAAGGCATACTTTCAGGAAGGTTAAAACTTTCAGTGGCTTCTACCGGAAAATATGTAATGCCTTATTATTTAAAAGATTTTTTAAAAGCTAATCCAAACATAGATTTGGTGATGGATGTAGCCAATAAAACCAAAGTGGTTAAAAGTCTTGAGAACAATGAAGTTGATTTTTCTTTGGTATCTGTTCTGCCAGAGACATTAAATATTGAGCAGGAAATTTTGTTACCCAATAAATTATTTTTAACCTGCGCCACAGATAACGATATTAAAATTACGCAACAGTCCAGTAAAGCTGTATTTGACAGCCTACCACTTATTTACCGGGAAGAAGGATCGGGGACAAGGGTAACCATGCAACGTTATTTTCAGAAAGCCAATATTGTTCCGCATGTAAAACTGGAGTTGACTTCCAGCGAAGCAGTGAAACAGGCTGTAATGGCTGGGCTTGGGTTTTCCATTCAATCTATTTTTAGTATTAAAAATGAGTTGAAACAAAAGGAGATAAAAATCATTCCTGTAAAAGGTCTGCCATTGGTAGAAAACTGGAGGTTAATATGGTTAAAGCAAAAAAAAATGTCAGAAGTTGCAAAAGCATTTCTGCATTTTATCCAAGAAAATAAGCAGGTTATTTACAAAAAAAACTTTGCGTGGATTGAGAAGTACGATAAATAAAAATTAGCATTTATAATACTATTCATATTTACAAACTCGCTTTTGTTTATACACCCCGATTATCTCTAATTCCTCCCCCTGCTTTTTATTTCATCCCTTATCGCAATTGCCCGTATATAATCTTCACTTTCTAACACTTCTGTTAGGAGCGTATTTAATTCTTCGAGGCTCATAGTGCGCAGACTATCATTTTTACCTATGCTTGATGCAGGAATATTAGCGGACATTTCTTGTTTTGGGTTCAACTCTTCATCCATCATTACACCTGCCTGGTCTAAAATATTATCGTAAGTATAAATAGGACAACCAAACCTTACAGCAAGTGCAAGCGCATCAGAAGTTCGTGAATCAATTTCAACCGTATCGTTTTCAGAACTACAAACCAATTTTGAATAAAAAATACCTTCCTGTAAATCGTTTATAACAATTTCGTGCATATCTACACTAAACGCCGTCATAAAATTTTTCATTAAATCATGGGTAAGTGGACGGCTTGGGCTCATGCGCTCAAGGGCTACCGCAATTGCCTGTGCTTCAAAACCACCAATAACGATGGGTAATCTTCTCAGGCCATTTATTTCTCCTAAAACAACTGCGTAAGATTGTGTTTGGGTAATACTGTGTGAAAGTGCTACTATTTCTAATTCTATCTTCTTCATGGATTTTTCTAAAGGGCAAATATAAAAATAAAAGCCTTTCCAATGTTGATGGAAAGGCTTAAAATATTTAATAAATTAAAAACATTAAGATGCCTTTAATTTCTTTACTGCTTCAATGATTTTTGGCATTACTTCAAACGCATCGCCTACGATGCCATAATCTGCGGCTTTAAAAAATGGCGCTTCAGGATCTTTGTTTATAACGACAATTGTTTTGCTACGGTTTACGCCGGCAAGATGTTGTATTGCACCTGAAATACCAACAGCTATATATAAATTTGGCGCTATTGCTAAACCTGTTTGCCCGACGTGCTCGTGGTGAGGGCGCCAGTTAATGTCTGCAACCGGGCGACTACAAGCAGTAGCTGCACCAAGCAAATGGGCAAGATCTGTGATCATTCCCCAGTTTTCAGGACCTTTTAAACCACGTCCTCCACTTACTACAATATCTGCTTCTCCCAAAGGCACTTCTCCTTTTACAAGGTCAGTGCTCACCACCTGTACTTTCGCAGCATCAGCAATTAAATTTAATGCTACAACCTCCGCGGTTCCACCTGTTGTTATTACATTAAATGAATTAGGGTTCAGGGAAATTATTTTCTTGGCTGTGTTCACAGTAATATTCGCAAATGCTTTACCACTAAATACTGTTTTCTTTACCGTAAAACCGTTGCTCAAATCTGGCAATGCGGCAGCTCCAGCTACCAATCCTGCTTTTAACCTTACACTCAACCTTGGTGCAATTGCTTTACCAGTTGTATTGTTTGAAAAAACAACCACGTCAGCGGTTTCAGCTGCAGCCGCTATTATTTTAGTATAAACCTGTGCATCAAAATTATTAAGGGCAGCATCTGCTAAGGTATGAACTTTAGTAAGACCGTAATTGCCCAAAGTAGCAACATCGTCGTGAACAGTTCCTATCAAAATTCCTTCAGCAGTCGTGCCTGTTAGCTCTGCAAGTTTTGCAGCGTAAGACGCGGCTTCGTAAGTTGTTTTCTTAATGTGACCATCTTGTTGATCTATAAATACTAATACCATGGTGATGAATATTTTTAATAAATAATTTAATTAAAACACTTTTGCTTCTTCATGAAGTAATCTCACTAACTCTTCAGGATTTTCAGCACTAACTAATTTAACTCCAGCTTTAGCAGGTGGTAAATCGAATGATGCAACTGTTGTATAACTTTCCGAAGCTACAGCCTCTACTACTTTTAATGGTTTAGTTCTCGCTCCCATAATGCCTTTCATATTTGGGATGCGTTGTTCAGCCATACCTTTTTGGCAACTAACTACCAATGGCAATGCTGCTTTATCCGTTTCTTCTCCACCATCTATCTCTCTTATTACAACTGCATTCGTACCTTGTAAATCAAATTTAATTGCATGTGAAATGTAAGGTAGGTCCAACATTTCAGCAACCATACCGCCAATAGATGAACCGTTGTAATCTATTGTTTCCTTACCTGTAAATATTAAATCGTATGCGCCCTCTTTAGCAATAGTAGCAATTTGGGTTGCAATGTTAAAACTATCTGCAGTATCAGTGTTTACACGAATAGCCTCATCTCCACCAAGGGCTAAAGCCTTGCGAATGATTGGCTCACTTTCTGCACCGCCAACATTTATTAAATGCAATATTGTTGATGGATCAGCCTCTTTTAGTTCAATTGCTCTTACTAGTGCATACCATTCATCGTACGGATTTATTATCCATTGAATACCTGCAGTTTCAAATTTCGTATTGTTGTCACTGAAGGCTATTTTTGCCGTAGTATCAGGCGTTTTACTTATACAAACGAGTATTTTCATAAGCGTATTTTAAAATAAGTTGTTTATGCAACTATATGCAAATATAAGTGAGAAAATGATATGTTATTTGTGAGATAAAAAATTATTTAATGGAGAGAATTGATCAGTTAAAAGAATTTTTAAAAGCTACCCCCAATGATGCTTTTTTACAGCATGCATTGGCTTTGGAATATATAAAGGTTGGGGAGGAACAAGCAGCTAAATTACTTTTTGAAAATATTCTGAAAAAAGACCCAAATTATGTTGGCTCATATTACCACTTAGGTAAATTATTGGAAAGGATAAATGATAAAGCAAGTGCAATTGATGTTTACCAAAACGGGATGAAAGAGGCTAAACTGGCAAAGGATAATCATAGCTATAACGAGTTGCAAGGCGCACTGGAAGATTTAGAAGAATAAGATGACTTTTTTATAAGAGTATTTTGATGCCAGCAGAAAATATTCTCTGTCTTTAATTTAGTGTAAGTTTTTTGGTAAAATTTTGGGAGTATTTGAAATGGATAGGGAGTTTAGATTTTTTGGGAAAAGGCCTATTTCTTTGAATTCTGAGAAAACACGAACATAATAACGAATACAGCTAAACAAAAAGCGGCTGTTAAAAGGGTTTTTATAAATTTCATCAGCAAATAAGTTTTGAATTTTAACAGACTTATAATATTGACAAAGGTTTAATAAGGGGTGAAAAGATTTTTTCTTTTCAAAAAACAACGTTTTGTAAATATTTTGTGCAGCGTAGTTTTTCATCGATTGCAAAAAATTGACCCTGGAAAATACATTTCATTTTCATTTTTAAAAATCAAGCCATATATTTGCATCGGCAAGTCTTATACGACCAGCTCCTGTTGAACTCCCCCAGAACCGGAAGGTAGCAAGGGTAGATGGTTGAGCGGTGCGATGTAAGTAACTTGCCATTTTTCATTTCCGCTACTTTGTATTTTTATTTTCAACCTGCTTAATTACCCACACAACAATTTTATTTAGTGATAAGTGGCTTAGAATAAAAGTCTAATATCTTGTGTTTAACATCATCTGCATATTAATTATTAATCTGTTTTCAATATCTATATTTGTATTTTACAAACACATTTTATCCGTTTAATTATTAAATTTTTTTCAGCATGAAATTTTTTATTGATACAGCAAATCTTCAACAAATAAAAGAAGCCTACAACCTTGGTATTTTAGATGGTGTAACAACGAATCCGTCTTTAATGGCAAAAGAAGGCATAAAAGGTACAGAGGCTGTTATGAAACACTATGTTGATATCTGCGAAATGGTGGAAGGTGATATAAGTGCGGAAGTGATTTCTACAGATTTTGATGGTATTATTGCAGAAGGTTTAACACTTGCAGCGTTACATAAAAATATAGTTGTAAAAGTACCCATGATTAAGGATGGTATAAAAGCAATTAAATATTTTACTGATAAAGGGATTAAAACAAATTGCACTTTAATTTTTTCTGCAGGGCAGGCAATTTTAGCTGCAAAAGCAGGTGCAACCTACGTTTCACCATTTATAGGTAGGGTAGATGATATGGGCGCAGATGGTGTTGAATTGATTTACCAGATTCGTCGCATTTTTGATATACAAGGTTACAAAACTGAAATACTTGCGGCATCTATTCGCAATGCGCTACATATTATTAAATGTGCAGAAGCTGGTGCAGACGTTTGTACTTGCCCATTAGATTCTATTTTAGGATTATTAAAACACCCTTTAACAGATAGTGGTCTTGCAAAATTTTTAGAGGATGCAAAGAAATTTGCATAATTATATTATGTAAAAAAGGCGCAATCATTTATTTGATTGCGCCTTTTTTTATGAGTTTTTCTTTCGTTTATTTTTAATCTCAGTAATAACTTCTTCCTGTGTTTTAAGCGGTGGATCTATCAATTTTTTAATGTAGATCTCGAACGTTTCAAATTTAGAATTGTCTTCTTTCAACATCACTTTTACTGAAACTTTTTCTCCTGCAAAATCAGCAGGGATAAACAAGCTATTGCCAAAAAACTTTGCTTGTGGACAAGAAAAAACAATTTTTGTACTATCTAACGGCAGGAATTTTCCATTGGTAAATTCTCCATCAACATTTATATAGTTGTGCGTTCCTTTTTTTAAACTATCGGTATATAAATTGACATAAATCTTTTCCACTTTTTGTGCTTTCACGCCAACAGTGCCAATAATAAAGAATGCAAGTAATAGTTTTTTCAAAATATATATTTATTGCGCAAAGATGTAGGTAAAGTTGGTAGCTATGCGTTAAAGCGTTTATAAAGATGTGATATTAGAAAGTTACTTTAACAGGAAAAAATTAAAATTTAATTTTGTTATTTCAGGGTTTCCGCTCATATTTGTGCCTCAATGAACAAAATTACAAACAATAACGGATGGTGGTGGTGCAGTCAAATTACGATTGTGCTATAAACCTATTTATATATTTTTAAATAACTGGTCCTGGCACAACGCCGGGACTTTTTAATTTATACAATGAGTAAGATAAAAATTACAACTACCTGCAAAAGAATACCTGCAGATCTTTACACACCTGTAGGTATTTATTTGCGGATGCGGGATAAATTTAGAGATACCATTCTGCTTGAAAGCACGGACTCACATGCCGGCGAAAACAGCCGATCAATTATTGGTATTAATGCTGTGGGCGGAATTGAAATTATGGATTTCGAAAATGCCGAGTATAAATTCCCTGGTAAAAAGCCAGAACGGCAGGAGATAAAAAACAGAGAAAAAACGATAGATATCCTTGGCGATTTTCTTGATAGTTTCGAGGCAGAAGCTCCTCCTGAAAAAATTGCCTTAATTGCCCAAGGCTTATTTGGTTATACGACCTATGATGCTGTTCAGTTTTTTGAGAATATACAATTTCCCTCAGCTAAAATTTCTGCTAATCATAAAAATACCGCTGAAAGCCCTATCGCATTGATGCGTTATAGACTCTATCAATATTTTATTATCGTAGATCATTTTAAAGATGAAATTTTTCTTTGTGAGAATATCATACCCGGACTAGATAGTAAAATAGAAAGTATAGAAAATATCCTTAGAAGCAAAGATGTGCCCGAGTTTCCTTTCGATAAAATAGGCGGCGAAGTGAAAGATATGGAGGATGAAACTTATAGGCAGATGGTTCAAAAAGGCATTGAAGCCTGTAAGCGTGGCGATGTTTTTCAAATAGTTTTAAGCAGAACTTTTAAGCAACACTTTACCGGAGATGAATTTAATGTTTACAGGCGTTTGCGTAGCATAAACCCAGGACCCTATTTATTTTATTTTGATTACGGGGATTATCGTTTGATGGGTTCTAGCCCGGAAAGCCAGGTGATAATAAATGCTGGAAAAGTTACGGTGCATCCTATTGCAGGTACGTTTAGGCGGACAGGTAACGATGAGGCTGATAAAGCACTTGCCATACAATTAGAAAATGATCCAAAAGAAAATGCCGAACATATTATGCTGGTAGATCTTGCAAGAAATGATCTTAGCAGGGTTTGTAACAATGTGGAAGTAACAAAATTCAAAGACATTAATTTTTACTCTCACGTTATTCATATGGTGAGCGAGGTTCAGGGCAATGTGCCAAATGGAACCAACCCTTTTAAAGTTATGGGGGCTGTTTTTCCTGCAGGCACGTTAAGTGGGGCGCCAAAATTTAAAGCAATGGAATTGATCAATAATTTTGAAGAAAATGAGCGCAGTTTTTACGGCGGTGCTATTGGTTATATTGGTTTCGATAAAAGTTGTAACCATGCAATTATGATTCGTACTTTTTTGTGTAAAAACAATACACTTACATACAGAGCAGGGGCTGGCGTGGTTGCAGCGAGTGTGCCGCAAAAAGAGTTAGAAGAAGTGAACCACAAACTTGGGGCATTAAAAAAAGCTATAGAAACTGCAGTAAATGATTAGCAGAAAAAATGCTGTGTACGCAAAATTTAGGCTTTAACAGATTTTAAAATATTTAGGAAAATACAAATAATGAAAATACTTGTTTTTGATAACTATGATTCGTTTACCTATAACCTTGTTCATCTTGTAGAAAAAATTACAGATGAAAAGCCAGATGTATTTAGGAACGATAAAATTGCTTTGGAAGATGTTGGGAACTATGATAAGATAATTTTATCACCTGGACCTGGCATTCCTGAAGAGGCGGGTTTGTTGCTGCCACTAATTAAAATGTATGCAGCAAGTAAACCCATATTGGGCGTGTGTTTGGGGCACCAGGCAATAGGGCAGGCGTTTGGAGCTGATTTAATAAATCTTGATACAGTATATCATGGCGTTGCAACAAAAATTCTTAAAACAGGAAACGAATCGCCTTTATTTAAAGGGCTGGAAAATGAATTTGGAGCAGGGCGTTACCATAGTTGGATAATTGATGAAACCACTCTTTCAAAAGATTTTGAAGTAACTGCTTACGATGAAAATAACTACATTATGGCTATGCAACATAAAAAATATGATTTGCAGTCTGTGCAGTTTCATCCTGAAAGTGTGCTTACTCCTGAGGGGGAATTAATGATGCGGAACTGGCTTGACTTACCTCTAAGTCGCTAAGTCGTAAAGGGAAATTAAATTTTACTAAAATAAAAAATGCAGTGCGCCTTAACGCCTTTGCAGTTTAAAGAAATGAAAAAAATATTAAACAATCTTTTCGAATACAAAACCTTAACTGCAGAGCAGGCTAAGGAAGTAATGAGCAATATTGGTAAAGGAGTTTACACCGATGCAGAAATTGCTTCTTTCATCACAGTTTTTTTAATGCGCACTATTACCATTGCTGAATTACAGGGCTTTAGAGATGCGTTGATGGATATGGCATTACCCGTGAAATTTAATGAGGATGTTATAGATATTGTCGGCACAGGTGGCGATGGTAAAAACACATTTAATATTTCTACACTTGCTAGTTTTGTTGTTGCGGGCACAGGGAATAAAGTTGCAAAGCACGGAAATTATGCTTCCACATCTGTTACGGGTTCTTCAAATGTGATGGAGCAACTTGGCTATCGTTTTAAAAGCGAAAATGATTTATTGAGCAAAGAGCTTGAGGAAGCAAACATTACATTTTTACATGCGCCAGTCTTTCATCCGGCATTAAAAGCAGTGAGCCATATCCGCAAACAAATGGGTGTGCGCACGTTGTTTAATATGATGGGTCCTTTGGTAAATCCCGCCAATCCTGCTTTTAGGGTGCTCGGTGTTTATAATGCAGAGCTTGGAAGAATGTATAATTATTTGATGCAAAACGATAATTCAAAGTTTTCCATAGTAAATAGTTTAGATGGTTATGATGAAATTAGTTTAACAACAGATACAAAAGTTATTGACGAAAAAGGAGAAAAAATTTATACTGCATATGAGCTTGGAAAGAGGATAGTTTCTCCACAAGACATTTCTGGCGGTAACTCACCAGAAGATGCGGCTGAAATTTTTGTGAGCGTATTAAAAGGAAATGGAACATGGGCGCAAAATGCGGTTGTGCTTGCTAACGCCGCGTTAGCACTTCATACAACAAGAAAATATGCTGATTATGAAACCTGTATGAATATGGCTGTTGAAAGCCTTGAGAGTGGAAACGCTTACGCATCACTTAAAAAGATAACTGCTTAAGATGAATATTTTAGAAACAATAATCGAACATAAAAAGGGAGAAGTAGCGGAAAGGAAATTAGTTTCTTATGAAGCGGACCTAAGGAATAGCGAAAATTTTAATCGTAAATGCTGTTCGTTAATTGAAAAATTAAATCAAAACAATACCACTGGTATTATTGCGGAATTTAAAAGAAAATCGCCGAGTAAAGGTTTTATAAATGAGTTTGCAAATATTGTTGAGGTAACAAAAGGTTATACAGATGGAGGAGCGGCTTGCTTATCCGTACTTACTGATAATCATTTTTTTGGAGGTAGCACCGAAGATCTTGTTGCTGCACGAATAAATAAAATTCCACTTTTACGCAAAGATTTTATAATAGATGAGTACCAGATTGTAGAAGCAAAAGCAATGGGTGCAGATGTAATTTTATTAATTGCTGCATGTCTATCTGTAGAAGAAGTTAAAAGACTAGCAATGTTTGCGGTTTCTATTGGTTTGGAAGTATTATTAGAATTACATGATGAAACTGAACTTGGTCACATTTGTGATGAAACGATTTTGGTAGGCGTAAATAACCGCAACCTTAAAGATTTCAAAGTCGATATAAATGCATCTTTAGCAATGGCAAAAAAAATACCTGATAATAAAATAAAAATTGCTGAGAGTGGAATAAGTGACCCTGAGATGATAAAAATATTTAAACAGGCAGGGTTTAAAGGCTTTTTAATTGGGGAAACTTTTATGAAAGAAACCAATCCTGCCTTGGCTTTTAATAACTTTGCAAAAAATATAGATCTATGATGAATATTAAGGTTTGTGGAATAACATCCAAAAAACAATTGCAGCAATTAGAAGGCTTAAATATTGCATATGCAGGATTTATATTTCATGAAGGTTCACCTCGTTTTGCAGGGGAGAAAATGGCTGATGAAGATTTGATTGGGATGGATTTAGACATAAAGAAGGTGGGTGTTTTTGTAGATGCCGAGTACGAAGATATCATGGAAATGGTAGAGAAATTTGAACTTGACATGGTACAACTTCATGGCAACGAATCTCCGGCGCTTTGTAAAGAATTATCAGAAGATACTGAGGTGATAAAAGTTTTTAGTATTGGGAAAGAGATAGGTTCTATTGATAAATTAATTGCTCCTTACGATGATGTGTGTGATTATTATTTATTTGATACTTCTGTAAAAGGAAGCAAAGGCGGCACAGGAGAAAAATTTGACTGGAAAAAACTAGCTGATGCAAAAATTGAAAAGCCATTTTTCTTAAGCGGCGGTATTGGTCCTGATGATGTGGCAATGGTGAAGAAATTTAAACACCCTGATTTTTTTGGAATTGATGTAAATAGCAAATTTGAGAAAGAGCCGGGGGTGAAGGATATGGCGTTGGTATTGGGTTTTGTGAAGAATATGAAGTAGGGGGCCCATCCTATCCTTCCCGGGGGGAAGGGAAGAGGAGAAGATGTGTGGGAGGAAAATTTTAAAATGAATTTTGTAGAATTTAAAATATTGAAAATTGAAACAAGAAAAAAGAGATATGATATTTTCTGAACCAGATAAACATGGTTACTATGGAGAATTTGGTGGCGCATTTATCCCTGAAATGCTTCATGCAAATATTGAAATATTAAAGAAAAGTTATTTAAAAATTTCTTCAACTAAAAAGTTTAAAAAGGAATTTCATAGCTTGTTGAAAGACTTTGCTGGCAGACCAACCGCTTTGTATTTTGCTGAAAACCTCAGCAAAGAATTTAACACAAACATTTATTTAAAGCGAGAAGACCTTTGCCACACAGGAGCACATAAAATAAACAATACCATTGGCCAGGTACTTGTTGCAATTGCTTTAGGTAAAACTAGAATTATTGCGGAAACAGGCGCAGGTCAACACGGTGTGGCAACTGCAACTGTTTGTGCATTAAAAGGTTTGGAGTGCATTGTTTACATGGGCGAAAAAGATATTGAGCGCCAGGCACCAAACGTTGCTAGAATGAAAATGCTTGGTGCAAAAGTTATTCCTGCAACTAGTGGCAGTAAAACACTTAAAGATGCAACTAACGAAGCTATCAGAGACTGGATTAATAACCCAACTGACACGCATTATATCATTGGAAGTGTTGTAGGCCCACATCCTTATCCTGATATGGTTGCGAAATTTCAAAGTGTAATTAGCAGCGAAATAAAAAAGCAATTAAAAAAACAAACAGGTTCTGAATTGCCTGACTATGTAATTGCTTGTGTAGGCGGTGGTAGCAATGCAGCAGGTGCTTTTTATCATTTCTTGGAAGATAAAAAAGTAAAAATTATTGCTGTAGAAGCAGCAGGATGTGGCGTTGAAAGTGGAATGAGTGCTGCAACAACAGCACTTGGTACAACTGGTATTTTACATGGTAGTAAAAGTTTGCTTATGCAAACTGCAGATGGTCAGGTTACTGAACCGCACAGTATTTCAGCAGGATTAGATTATCCGGGAATTGGACCAATGCATGCAAATTTGTTTAAAACAAAACGTGCGCAATTTGTAAGTATAACAGATGAGGATGCACTGAAGGCAGCTTTTCATTTATCTAGGACAGAAGGTATTATTCCTGCTTTAGAGACTGCTCATGCGTTTGCTGTTTTAAATGAAATGAAATTTAAGAAAGACGATGTGGTGGTTATTAATTTGAGTGGGAGAGGTGATAAAGATTTGGATACCTACATGAAATATTTGTAGAAAATTACCGTGCATGACAACATAAAATGTTGCTTTTTCAAGAATGAATTTTACAATAATAGAAAATGGACAATAAACTCACGCAGCTTTTTCAACAAAAAAAGAACAATTTATTAAATGTTTATTGTACTGCGGGTTACCCCAAACTAAATAGCACAGCAGAAGTTTTAAAAGCGTTGCAACAAAATGGCGCTGATATGATAGAAGTTGGAATGCCCTACAGCGATCCAATTGCAGATGGTCCGGTTATCCAGCAAAGTAATATGGTTGCCATTGAAAACGGGATGACAATAAATTTGTTGTTTGATCAGCTCAATGCAGTAAAAAATGATGTTAATGTCCCTCTTATAATGATGGGCTATTTAAACCCAGTACTGCAATATGGGTTAGAAAAATTTTGTGAAGATGCAGCTGCTGCAGGGATATCAGGAATAATTTTGCCTGATTTGCCAATGTATGAATATGAAGAAATTTATGCCCCGATGTTTAAGAAAAACGGCTTAAGCTTTATCTTTTTAATTACACCCCAAACATCAGAAGATCGAATAAAAAAAGCCGATAATTTAAGCAGTGGTTTTCTTTATGCAGTTTCATCGTCTTCTACAACTGGTAACAATTTAAATACAGAAGATAAAACTTCTTATTTTGAACGGATTTCAAGGATGAAATTGAAAAATCCATTAATGATTGGGTTTGGTATAAATAATAAAACAACCTTTGAAAGTGCCTGTAAATACGCCGCCGGGGGTATTATTGGAAGCGCATACATTAAAGCTTTAGGTGACAATAATGAAGTGGAAGAAGTAACAAAGAATTTTCTCGAAAAAATCCGATAATGTTATTTTTTAACAATTAGCGTTTTTAACTATTTCAATGAATAAATTATATTACAACATTAAATTTTTTAGATGAAAAAATATTTCTTTTTATTTCTTTTTGTCCCGGCTATTTTAAATGCGCAGGTGAATAACAAAAAAATTGTTAGCGCAAAAAAAACAGTTGTAAAAAAAGTCAAAGTTGTAGATAAATCACCCAAGCAAATAAAGGCTGAAGATGGGTTTTTAATAAATGGTTTCATTGAAGGTTTTCCAGATGGAACAGTTTTAAAAATGTTGAATGGAAATACGGGAGTTGAAGAGTCAAATTCAATTGTACAAAAAGGAAAATTTAGTTTTACAGGAAAAGCTCCATCACCCGACTTTAAAGTAATCGGTGTAAATGGACAACCACCATTTATAACTATTTATTTAGATAATAGTGAGGTTTTAATTAATGCGAAGAAAGATGCTTTCGAAAAAGCAGAGATAAAAGGTTCTGGTTCTAACAATGATTTTGTTGCTTTTACAACTGTTACAAAACCTTATGAGGATTTGCTGATGGGTAAGGGTAGGTTTGAATCTAAATTCATGGATGAAGCTGCTGCAACTATAGAAAAATTTGTGAACGAACATACAGATTCCTATATTTCTCCCTTGGCTATTTATCGACAGAATCAAATTACCGGTGATTATAAAAAATTGGAATCGCTATATAATAGTTTATCAACTTTTGTGAAAGCGTCTCCAGTTGCTGCATATTTGCTACAGCAAATTGAGCAAAATAAGCAAGCTGGTTATGGTAAGCCACTGGCAAATTTTTCGCAGGCAGATACGAGTGGTAAAGAGATTTCTTTGGAGTCATTTAAAGGTAAATATGTGTTGGTAGATTTTTGGGCAAGTTGGTGTGGACCATGCCGTGCTGAAAATCCGAATGTTGTGAATACCTATGAAAAATATAAAAATAAAAACTTTACAGTATTGGGTGTATCGTTGGATAGAGCTAAACAACCTTGGGTGGAGGCGATTGCTGCAGACGGCTTAGCTTGGACACAAGTAAGTGATCTTAAATTTTGGAGCAATGCAGTTGCACAACAATTCGGAATTCAAAGTATTCCTCAAAACTTTTTAATAGACCCACAAGGAAATTTAATAGGAAAAAATTTAAGAGGTTCGGCTTTGGAATATAAGTTAAGCCAAGTCATTAGATAGTGAGTGGTCGATGGTGAGTTGGGAAGGTGAATGTGGTATAATACTGAAAAATAGTTGGTAAAAACCTTTTTAACTCTGTGTTTTATAGGTATGAGAAGAAGTTTAGTGAAACTACTTTCACTAAACTTCTTTTGTTTATGAAAAGTATAAAAAAGTGGTGCTGACGTCGCGAATATTAAGTTAACGCATTACTAATTTTATTTTAAATTGAGCATCGTTAAACTCCATTTTAAAAATTTAGGATCCATGAATAATGTTGCCTATTGCCAATTGAAAATTGACAATTCACAATTAACCATTCACTACGCCAGTTGCCTTTTATACATCTGTACAGCATTTTCTAAGCCTAGATAAAGTGCATCGCTTATAAGTGCGTGCCCAATGGAAACTTCTAATAAATGAGGAACATTTTGTGCAAAATATTGTAGGTTTTGTAAATCAAGATCATGACCTGCATTAATACCTAGCCCTAATTCATTTGCCTTTTTTGCTGCCGCAATAAAAGGCTCGATTGCCAACTGCTTATTGCCAATTGCCCACTGTTTGGCATAAGTTTCTGTATACAATTCTATTCGGTCTGTACCAGTTTCTTTTGCTCCCTCAATCATTTTAATGTGAGCATCTACAAAAATGGAAACTCTAATTCCTTCTGCTTTAAAACGAGCAATAATATCTTTTAAATATTGCTGGTTTGCAACCGTATCCCAACCATGGTTACTTGTTAATTGTCCACGAGCATCTGGAACCAATGTTACCTGTGTTGGTTTATTTACCAATATAAGTTTTACAAATTCATCTTCAGTAGGATTACCTTCAATATTAAATTCGGTTGTTAAAACTTTTTTTAAATCATATACATCTTTGTAAGTAATGTGGCGCTCATCTGGCCTTGGATGTACCGTAATGCCGTGTGCACCAAAACGCTCAATATCAAGTGCAGCCTTAATTACATCAGGATTATTACCTCCACGTGCATTGCGGAGAGTAGCTATTTTGTTAATATTTACTGAAAGATTTGTCATGCTGTAAAAGTAATTCAACAAAAATATAAATTTACATTCGGTGGGATGCATTATTGAAAATAAATAACTTAAATAGCATTAAAACATTCCTCTCTCTCTTAAATTGTAAAAACTTTTTTGTTCTCTATTTAGTAATTTAAAATTGATTTTAGCTTTACTATAATTTAACAATTCGCGGCAAACTATTTGTAAATAGCGGATTCGAAAACCCTTTACTTATATAATTTTTTACTAGTCTTCTTTTTTGGTATTACAATGTAACGGTTAACAGCTTGAATGTAGAGACTGACTTGTTCAATCTCTACATAAAGTTTAGATAGTTTCTATCTATATTATTTATTATAAATAAAGATGTAGTTAAAGTTTTACTTAGTAATAGGAGAAGGTTATTAACTAATTTAAAACCAATTAAAATTTAATCATGAAAACAAAAAACAGTTTCCTACTTGCAGCTACAGCCCTGCTGGTTGGTATTTCGATTTTCTTTACAGCCTGCCAAAAAGATGTTTCGGTGGGTGATAATTCTTTAAAATCCAGACAATTTTCACTCTACTTAACAGACGATCCATGTAATTATGATTCGGTGTACGTAGATATTAAATTCGTTGAAGTAAAAATTGATACATCCAAAGAAAGTATGGATGATGATCAGCATGGTGATAACGATGATGATGCCGATGACGATAACAAGCACAATGATTCATACGGTCGTTGGGATACGCTGAAAATAAATGCAAGTGTTTACAATATTTTGCAATTAAGAAACGGTATTGATACACTTTTAGGAACTGCAAATATTCCTGCGGGGGCTATCAGAAAGATTAGACTTACATTAGGTACCAACAATCGCCTGGTTGTAAACGGCGTTTCAAAACCATTAAACCTTTTGGCGGGGTCAAATAAATATGTTTATATAAAAATTCACGAGGAAGATAAAGATGATGACTATAACAATTCAAACACCAATAATAATTTGCAGACGTCGCTGTTGTTAGATTTTAATGTTTGCGAATCAATAAAATTAATTAATGGTCAATATTATTTGAAGCCCGTGCTTAAACCGTTTAGTAAAAAGAATTTTGGCGAAATAAAAGGGAAGGTTTTGCCGAATGCAGCACATGCATTTGTAACAGCAAAAAGCGGATCTGATTCAGCATCTGCTATCCCTGAAAGTGATGGTAGATATAAAATACGTGGATTACGTCCTGGAACTTATAATGTAAAATTTAAAGGAACCGGAGGTTACAACGATACTTCAATTAATAATATACAGGTTCAAAAAAATAAGGAAACTGAAATTGCAACAGTGACCTTGCATTTGTAGTTTTTTCTACAGTTTTTTTTACAGTTTTTTATACAACGCATAACTTATATTTTTAAATATAGGGTATGCGTTGTATAATTTGGTTGTTACCTAAGTATTGATCAAATTATAACTCTTAAGAATATATTCTTTCCGCAAAAAAAATTAAAAAGGACACGTCTTTAAACCGACAATGTCAAATATGTTCATTTATAATTGATCAACTAAAAATTAATCAGCATGTCTTTTTCGAGGAGTTGAAAAATATAAAAAATATGTTACTTTAATTTTTTAAACGCCACATTCCGTGCACGGGAAATACTTGCTTTCATGGTAGTAAATTTTCCTTCGATCTTATTTTGAAAATAAACAGTACCGCCTAAGCCTTCAATCGTAAAACCGTCTTTATAAACTGGTGTAAGTTCATAAAATTTATACGGATGCATGTACAGCCTAAGTTTACCGTTCTCGAACACAATTTTAAGGTCTGATGAAGTCTCATCTGAATGGTAAGTGCCTACGTATTGCTGAAGTGAGGTAGAGGCAAGGTTTACTTTTGCTGCAGGCAGATAAACCAGCGTATCTCTATCAGAATTTACCAAGCGTATTTTTCCAGGTTTTTCAATTAATATAACATCAATACCATAGCGAAATATATTTGCTGTTATTGGAGCAAGTGGAAAATTATTTGCATACAACCTGCCTTTTTCTAAAGATATTTTTAACCCTTCACCTGCTACTACACTTTTGTATGCGCCTGTAAACATGGCTAATCTTGCACTATCTAATTTGATTTCTGCAGGCTTAGACGTTGGGTTTTTCGCAGTTAGAAAAATATCTTCTAACTGGCTGAAAGCATCATAAGAAGAATCAAATTCTCCCGTGTTGCTGAGGCCGGCAATCGTTAAATCAACTTCAGGAAAATATTCCAAAGAAGCCCTGTAACTTGCTGTCGCACCATTATGGCGGTACACATCATATCCTTTTGCTTTTACTATTCGCAACCCTGCGGCATAAACATTTTTGCTTCCGTCGTTAAAATTAGTTGTTTCAATTTGCCTTTTTAGGAATGATGCACCACCAATTTTTGCGGAGGAATAAAAATCAACCCATTTACAAAGATCTTCGGTGGTGGTGAGCAACCCGCCGTGACCGTAAACATATTCATTCGGCATATCTGTTAGATAGACACCATCTTTCTTTTCGTAAGCAATGGCTCGGTTAGGTACAATCTTTCTAAAGTCATCTCGCCATTCTGTATGCATCATTCCTGCCGGATTAAAAATATATTTTTTAGAAAATTCAGCCAATGACATTCCACTAACCCTGTCAACAATAATTGCCTGCAGGGTAAAGTTTGAATTGCTGTAGCCAAATTCATCGCCTGGCTTGTTGTTCAATGTTTTTTGCCTAACCATAATCTCAAGTGCATCTTCATTGCGGTAAGTTTTGGTAGTTCTAGGCCAACCTGCAAGTTCAGCAATGCTTCCCCAATCTCTTAGGCCACTACTATGGTGCATCAAGTTGCTGATCTTTATTGGAGTGCCATAATTCGGCATTTCCGGTATGTATTTTCTGATATCATCATCAAGCGAAAGTTTACCCTGTGCTTCTAACATTAAGATTGCAGCAGCCGTAAATTGTTTGGAAACGGAACTTGCTTCCGTAACATTATTCAGGCTCATTGGGATATTATTTTCCAAACTTGCCATACCCCATGCTTTCGAAAAAAGCACCACACCGTTTTTGCTGACTGTTAATTGAGCACCCGGGTTTTGCGGCTTGTACCTTGCAAATATCTTTTCAATTTTATCGGTAGTGTCTTTGGCAGTTTGTGCCTGCAATGTTGCGCAAATCAATAGAGTAAGAAATGCAAAGCCAATATATTTTAGAAACGATACACTCGGAATTTTTTGCATAAAGATATTTTATACAAGATACGTTTGTGTAGGGGTTATAGTTTGACGGTGTTTTATTGGATTTACAATCATCTGCACGTAAATATATTATTCACCTCTAATAATGATTTTTGGATAAGCTATCTCCGCGCCAATAAAAGCTAAATTAATATTCTTCCGCCCACGGGCTGCGGTAATGCGAAGGGGAGTGTGAGTGGAGCAGCCTGCGCCGTAGGCGTAGAAACTGCGAAACGAATACCGTAGCCGTAGCATGCCGAACAAAATGTGAGGGGATGGAAATGCTCAGAGCCCCAGGCTTAATTACGAAATTTTTAATTACGAATTACGAATGTTGAATTAAGAATGACTAAATACGATTTGTGAATTATAAATTATCATTCTAAAAAGCACTTTGGAGGTCATATAAATACAAAAGCCCGCTCAAAGTGAACGGGCTTTTTTCTCTTTTATCTTTTGTCTTTTGTCTAGTATCTCAATACTCAATACTAAGTACTCAATACTAACATCTCAATACTAGTATACTAGTACCTATACATTTCTGTCTTAAACGGTCCTTCTTTTGGAATACCCAAGTAAGCGGATTGTGCAGTAGTTAATTCATCTAACACTACATTAATTTTTGCAAGGTGAAGGCGTGCTACTTTTTCATCTAGGTGCTTTGGTAACACATAAACTTTATTTTCGTAGTTAGCGCTGTTCTGCCAAAGCTCAAGCTGTGCAAGAGTTTGGTTAGTGAATGAGTTACTCATTACAAAACTTGGGTGACCCGTAGCACAACCTAAATTTACTAAACGACCTTCTGCCAAAACGATGATGTCTTTACCTTCGATGGTATATAAATCAACCTGTGGTTTGATGGTGTTTTTGCTTGCACCGTAGTTTGCATTTAACCAAGCCATATCAATCTCAATATCGAAGTGACCAATGTTACAAACAATTGCTTTATCCTTCATGTTGCGGAAATGATTTTCAGTGATCAAATCTCTGCAACCAGATGCAGTAACGATGATGTCTGCTTCTTTAACAGCGTCAATCATTTTCTTTACTTCAAAGCCATCCATTGCTGCCTGTAATGCGCAGATAGGGTCAATTTCTGTAACGATAACTCTTGCACCTGCACCACGTAAACTTAATGCACTTCCTTTTCCCACATCGCCGTAACCGCCCACTACTGCTACTTTTCCTGCCATCATAACGTCTGTTGCTCTACGGATAGAATCTACCAAAGATTCCTGACAACCATATTTGTTATCAAATTTAGATTTGGTAACTGAGTCATTGATATTGATTGCTGGAATAGGCAAAGTACCTGCTGCCATACGCTAATATAAACGGTGTACGCCTGTTGTAGTTTCTTCGCTCAATCCTTTAATGCCACTAACCAATTCAGGATATTTATCAAAAACCATGTTGGTTAAATCACCACCATCGTCCAAAATCATATTCAAAGGTTTGTCTGCGCTGCCAAAGAACAAAGTTTGCTCAATACACCAATCGCTTTCTTCTTGTGTTTGTCCTTTCCATGCAAATACACCTAAGCCAGTTTCAGCAATTGCTGCAGCGGCTTGGTCTTGCGTAGAAAAAATGTTACAAGAGCTCCATTTAACTTCTGCACCAAGGTGTGTTAATGTTTCAATTAAGACAGCTGTTTGAATGGTCATGTGTAAGCAACCTGCAATGCGTGCGCCTGCAAGTGGTTTGCTGTTGCCAAATTCTGCACGTAGACTCATTAGTCCCGGCATTTCTGCTTCGGCAAGCATAATTTCTTTGCGGCCCCAAGCTGCAAGGCTAATATCTGCAACCTTATTTTTAAGGCTGAAATCAATTCCTGTGAAAGTTGTTGTTTCCATTTTTATATGTTGTTTTTTATGATCACTTTAAAATACGGCTCACAGATTTTTTCTGATTTTCGCTGATTTTTTAGTGGAATAATATTCTTTTGAATTACAAATCTATTAATAACAGAAAAATATTCTATGTTAAATAAAATGTTTGGGATAAAAGTGTAAATTTGAGTACTATAACAGAATATATACACATTTTACTATGGCAAAAGATATCCTTAAAGAACAAACGCCTTCGCTTGCTCTATCGTTGGATGCAAAAGATCTTTCTATTTTAGCCTTGCTGCAGCAAAATGCACGGATAACAGTAAAAGAAATTTCAGAAAAAATACACCTCAGTACAACACCCGTGCATGAAAGGATAAAGCGCATGGAAAATGATGGAGTTATTAAGCAATATGTGACGCTTGTAAACCACAGCAAAGTTAAAAAAGGGTTGATGGTAATTTGCTATGTATCATTAAAAGCACACAGCAAAAATGCAGGTACGAAATTTATAAATGTCATAAACGAAATGAATGAAATTATTGAGTGCTACAGCATAAGTGGCGAGTTTGATTTTATGCTAAAAGTGGTGGAAGAAAATATGGATTCTTATTATGACTTCCATGTAAATAAACTGAGCCAGATAGAAAATATAGGAAACGTGCAGAGTGTTTTTGTAATGGGCGTTATTAAAGATACGGTGCAGTTGGTGTATTAGAAGAAGCCCCTCCTAACCTCGCCG
>JBBREY010000045.1:0-21353 GCA_038225275.1 Chitinophagales bacterium
GCCATGGATATTTTAGCACCGGGTATTGGTGAAATTGTGGGTGGCTCACAAAGAGAAGAACGTTTAGATAAATTGTTGAAGCGCATGGAAGAAATGCATATACCAGTTGATGAAATGAATTTTTATTTAGATACCCGTCGCTTTGGTAGTTGCCCACACGCAGGCTTTGGGCTTGGGTTTGAGCGCTTGGTATTGTTTGTTACAGGAATGACGAATATTAGAGATGTTATTCCTTTTCCGCGGTATCCGAAAAGTGCTGCGTTTTAATAGACCTAGTATTAAATAATTAATAGGAATGTTTCTTTTGAAATGTTCCTTTTTTTTATAATATAAAAAACGAAAAAACTTTATTTACATTTATTAAATAATTTTTCAAATGCTCGGTACAAAATACCTCGATTATATTTTAAATCCCGCAAGCCTGCTTCGTACTAAAAAAGTACTGCAGGTAAATCCCACAGCGGTACCAACTCGTACAGAGCCACAAAAATCTTTGATTTCAGTTTTTGATTATACAAAAGAAAATGCTGATTGCGAAAAAGTAGAAACGATAGAAGATACTTATCGGTTTTTAAACAGCCATACCAATACCTGGATAAATATTGATGGGCTTAGAAAAGTTGATGTAGAAAAAATCTGTGATCATTTTGGCATTCACCCATTGATAGCAGAAGATATTTTAAGCATTGGGCAACGGCCAAAAATGGATGATATAAATGGACTACTTTATTGTTTAATGTACATGCTTTCTTTTAATGAAAAAACAGGTGAGGTAGAAACGGAACAGGTAAGTATTATACTAGGCCGTGGCTTTGTCATTTCTTTTCAGGAAGAGGCTAATAAGGATCCATTTAATCAATTACGTGAAAAATTAAAATTTAGCGGAAGTAAAGTGCGGTTAAGCAATGCAGATTTTCTTTTTTACTCTCTCATAGATTATATAGTTGATCATTATTTTGTAGTGATGGAAAAGATGGGAGAAAAAATAGAATTGCTAGAAGAGGATATTATTAAAAAAGCAGATAACAGAAGTCTTGTTAAAATTAATATGCTACGCAAAGAAATGATTGTTTTAAAAAGAAGTATTGCACCGGTGCGGGAATTGGTTGGTGGAATAATGCGCAGCGAAAATGAACTTATAGAAGAAAAAACAGAAAAGTATTTTAAAGATGTTTATGATCATATTATCCAGGCTTATGACCTTTCTGAAAACTATAGGGATATGATTATGAGTTTGCAGGATTTATACATGAGTAATGTAAACCTGCGTATGAATGAAGTAATGAAAGTGATGGCGGTAGTTACCTGCTTACTTGCGCCGGCAACAGTTATCGGCGGTATTTTTGGAATGAACTTTGAGCGTATTCCATTACTTCATAACCAGTGGGGCTTCTTTATTTCAGTAGGGCTGATGTTATTTATTCCATTGCTAATGCTGCGTTTTTTCAGAAAGAGGGGGTGGTTTTAGAAACCTATAAATCCCCTACTAACATCCCTCGAGGGGAGGAACTATCTTAGCGAATATGGATTTTTATACGCTACAAATTCAATTTATTCTTTGCTTCAATTTTGTGCGTTTCCGTCCTCGCCGACTGGCGGAAGGATAGGAGGGGCCGCTTTTTTCTTATAAACCGGCACCGTACTGCACGGCTCGCCATACATAATACTTTTTGCAACTGGTCTTAATTTTTGTGTAATGGCAACATAAGCTGCTTCGCCAATAGGTAATTCACCACAACCTTTTATCACAACCCGTGCATCATCGAATACAGGTGTATCTATGTTTTCAATATTGCGCAGCAAGACTGTTTCTTTTGCAAATATTTCTGTACCAAAAATTACTTCTGTGGCAATTGGTTGCAGCAAACTGGCAACAAGCATGTAAGCCCACATAGGTATCACAGCGTCCGCACTACAAGTAATTGCTACAATTTTATTTGTATAGGGAGTAGTATCAAATATTTTGAGTATTTCTCTAAAATCTTTTTCTTTTAATATTAGTCCCATAAAAAGATGGTCCTTCATATCGAAAACCTTCACTTCTTCTTTAGGGTAATAATCTTCCAGGTTTAATGTTACGATACCGCTGTCCGCAACTTTATTTACAAATGTTGTTTCCATTTTGTAAAATTAAATTAATTTAAAATGACTGCTACTTTTCTTTATTTTTCAACCATAATATTAACAAATAAAAACCCGGTTGAAAATTCAACCGGGTTTCTGTGATACGTTATTTTCTATTTAGAAAAATTTTGCTCTTGTATCTTTTATGTCGGCTTGTTTTCTCAAGGCTTCAAACCAATTATTTGTTTGCTGACGAATAGCTGCAAATCTCGCTGTTGTCTGTGTTGTTTTTTCTTCTGCAGTAGGTTCTGCTTTTTGCTGTACGCCCAATACTTTTAACACATAAACGCCGCTTGTTCCAATAATTGGTGAAGATGCTTTTGTTGTATTTTCTTTATTAAAAGCTGCACCAATAATTTTTGGCTCTGCGCCAATACCATTAATAATTCTACCCGCCATGGTAATTGTTGAATCTGCACCAGCCGTAAGTACTTGCTTATTGTAAGCTGCTGCTGCCGATTCTAAAGTAGGCGTGGCGCCAATTTTTGCAATAATTAAATCCGCTTTCTTTGTGTTTCTTACAATAGCTTCGGCACCAATTCTTGCTGTAGCTGCATCCTGCGTTCCTTCACTATAAATCTTATTTACCGTTGCTACAACAAAATCATTACCTATTGCAATTGGTTCACTTACGTCTCCTTTTTTTGCTTCAAATGCCCATCTAACCAAAGACCTTGCATCTTGCATGTTTGCAACAGTAAAATCATTTTCTTTAATAATAGTTGGCAACTCTACTAAACTTAAGCCATTTTTAGCGGCATAATCTACAAACTCTTTTGAATTTTTTTGTGCAGATGCTTTTGATGAAGCAAGGCTAGACGCATTGATTGTTTCATCGCTAGCTAAAATGGGTTTTGCTAAAAAGGCTATTTTGTACGCCGGTTTAAAATTAGTTTGAGACAAAATATCTATAACATGATATCCAAACTGTGTTTTTACGACTGCTTTTTCTCCAACAGATTTTGTAAAACTATATTCGTTAAACTCTGGAACCATAGCACCATAACCAAATGTACCGAGGTCACCACCTTTTGTTGCGCTTCCGTCAGAAGAGTATTTTAATGCCAATGCTCCAAAATCAGCCCCACCTTTAACAGCTGCCAAAATACTATCTGCCAGGTTTTTAGCAGCGGAGTCGGTTCTTATTGTATTTCCTGTTTGTTGGTCATTTAAGCTTATTAAAATGTGACGAGCTTTTACACTGTCAGGTAGTTGTTTTGTTCCAATCACTTTCGCAAGTGTATAATTAGGTCCATCTAAATAAGGGCCTCCAATAACACCTATTGGTTGTTTTATAACTGTATCTTTTACTTGAGACTGTATTCTTGATAGTGGTAGATATTCATCTGTAAATTCAACAGCTGAAGTGTTTCTAGCAACAAAGGCTTTTGAATTGCTGTCAGCAGCAAACGGAGCTTTTAACTCGGTAATATTTTGTAGTGCTTTTGCAGTATCGGCAGCAGATGGTAACTGGCTAAAAGTAATATATGAAATTGTTCTACCTGCTTCTTGCTTAAAAAGATCTTTATGCTTAGTAACGTAGTTATTGATGTCCTCGTCTTTTACTATAACAGCGCTATCTGAAATTTCATTGTAACCAACAGCCACATAAGAAATGGTTGCAAAAGCTTTTGCATCTGCCATGTCTTTTTCCTGCATCCATGTTGGATAATAGGCTGCCGCACTTATAAGTCCGCCATATTTAGCGGCGGCTGTACTTAATTTAAGTGGTTCCAAAATTTGTGCATCTACAGATAAACGCTGATCCCCCTTTAACTTCTTTATGTTGTTTAAGGCTTCTCTTGCCTTTGTCTCATCCAACTGTCCTGTAGCAGGGTCAACCATTCCTCTTTCTTTCATAAAAGGATTTTGTTGATCGCTACTCATTAATATAGCAGACAGTTCTTTCGATGTTAAATTAATGCCCAACTTATCTGCTTCTTTGTAAAAAACATCTTCAGCAACTATTTGGTTCCAAACCTGCTCTCTTATTCTCAATACCGTCGCACCAGTTGGCTGTTGGCCAGATTGTGCAGCCTGGTTACTTTCTTCTTGAGATACTCTTCTATTAAACTCATTTAATTCAATAGCTCTTCCATTAACCTTACCAACATTTGTGGTATTGCCACCAAATAAACTGGTATTGCTGCCCGGTTTAGAATCCATTAATATAAATCCAATCAAACTAATTGCTATTACTATTATTATAATAGCTGCGCCTTTGTCCCTAATACTCTGAATAATCTGCATTTCTTTTTAATATTAATTTTGGAGGGCAAAAATAGGGGAATTAAAAGCTATTAACAAATTGTGGATAATTGGGCTAAAATCTTTGTGGTATTGATTTTAATACTATTTGATTTAGTTAATTAATTTAGTAGCTAAAGTGTGATATTTTAACCTTTTTAAAAATATTGAAAGCTGCTATTTTTCACTTGTCCACACCTTTTGTTAATAAACATTATTTAGCGTTGATAAACATGCTTTTTCATTTTTATTTTTTGGGAGACGATGTGTGTAATTAGGACTAATTTTAGATTAATCCCTAAACTTGACCTTTTACTTTCATTTTACAAGCATTCAATTAACAGAGAATTTAAAAAAATGTTCCGTTTTATTTTCCACAGCCTTTTTTATTAACAGATGGGGTTAACAATTATTTAATAGTAGATAGCGTGTTATAAATAAGTAGAGCGAGGGTATTTTTTAAAATTGTTTATTACTTGTTAGTTACTGTTAATAAAACAAACTTTTTACATTTACAATAGTTTAGAAAAACGACTTTTACACAAATCCACAGCCCTAATAGTAATAAGGGTTAATATAAATAAGTAGTATTAATACATATTATGGTAGATATTAACACACAATTTGATTTTGAAAAAATTATTTCAAAAAAAGGTTTTCTCGATTTGGAAGTTGATCCAATGCTAGATCTTTTTGCAGAAATTGAAAAACTGAAAAAAGAAAAAAATGCAATTGTACTTGCTCATTATTATCAGGAACCGGATATACAGGATGTAGCGGATTTTATTGGAGACAGTTTAGGGCTTGCACAAAAAGCAGAAAGTACTGATGCTGCAATCATTGTTTTTGCCGGAGTGCATTTTATGGCAGAGACAGCAAAAATTTTAAATCCCCATAAAAAAGTATTGTTGCCAGATTTAAATGCTGGTTGCTCGTTAAGTGATAGTGCACCGCCAGCAATGTTTAAAGCATTTAAGGATAAACATCCTGACCATATTGTTATTACTTACATAAACTGCAGTGCAGGTATGAAGGCTCTGAGCGATATTATTTGCACAAGCAGCAATGCACAGGCAATTGTAGAGAGTTTACCTGCTGACCAAAAAATAATATTTGCCCCTGATAAAAACCTTGGTGCGTGGATTAACAAACAAACAGGTAGAAACATGGTTTTATGGAATGGCGCCTGCATGGTACACGAAATTTTTAGTATGGAGAAAATTGTTAAACTAAAAGTTCGTCACCCAAATGCTAAAGTTATTGCGCACCCTGAATGTGAAGCACCTATTTTGGCTTTGGCTGATTATATAGGAAGCACAACAGGTATTTTAAAATATGCTGAAAAAACTGATGCACAGGAGTTTATTGTTGTTACAGAAAGTGGCATACTGCATCAGATGCAAAAAACGAGTCCACATAAAACTTTTATACCTGCGCCGCCACAAAATACCTGTGCATGTAATGATTGCCCTTACATGAAACTAAATACTTTAGAAAAATTGTATTTGTGTATGAAATATGAATTACCTGAGGTAACGATGGATGAAACTTTAAGGGAAGCAGCAAAAAAACCTATTGAAAGAATGCTTGAGATAAGTGCTAAACTAGGATTGTAATACTAGAGGAAGTTTGACTAGATTAGAAGGTAAAGGCAAAAAGATTTTTAAAAGTGCATAATAAAAGTTCAAAAAAGGATTTCCGCTGAGCCTAGCCTTGATAGGAACGAAAATCCTTTTTGCTGCCTTTTGGCAAAAAGATTGTAGTGCATAGCAAGAGACAAATGTTGATTTATTTACACTTGCTGATGCTTCAAAATTTTAGGCTTTATCCACTTGTTTTCCACAAAAATGGATACATTTACAGTCCGATAAGTGTTTAAGTAAATAAAATTCCTATAAAATGTCTATTCCTTCAGTTGATTTAGCAGATTTCCTAAGCGGTGATGCTGTTAAGAAAAATGATTTTGTACAAAAACTTGGTAAAGCTTACGAAGAAGTTGGTTTTGTAGCGGTTAAAAATCATGGGGTGCCAGATGAGTTAATTGCTGATTTATACAAATACGTTCAAGAATTTTTCTCGTTGCCACTAGATCATAAAAAAACATACGAGATAGCTGAACTTGCAGGGCAACGTGGTTATACAAGCTTTGGTAAAGAGCATGCAAAAGGTAGTGATGCGCCAGATTTAAAGGAGTTTTTTCAGTACGGTCAGGTACCGAGAGATAATTTTAAAGAAGAAGATTATCCAAACAATGTACAAGTAGGAGAAGTGCCTGTGTTTAATAAAACTTTTGATGATGCTTACCGTGCTTTTGAAAAAAGCGGTACGGCGTTGTTACAGGCTATAGCTTTATACCTCGGTTTAGATGAACATTATTTTGATGGTTTTGTACATAATGGCAACAGCATCTTAAGAGCCATCCATTACCCTCCAATTACGCACGAACCAGCAAGTGCTATACGTGCGGAGCAACATGAGGATATAAACCTTATTACGCTACTTGTAGGTGCCTCTGCTGACGGTTTAGAGATTCTTACTAAGCAAGGTGAATGGGTAGCCGTTACTTCGTTACCAGAACAGATTGTGGTAAATGTGGGAGATATGCTTCAGCGTTTTACAAATAACAAGTTAATGAGCACTACCCACCGGGTGGTAAACCCAAAGAGAGAATTATGGCATACAAGTCGTTTTTCAATTCCATTCTTTTTACACCCACGCAGTAGCATGAGTTTACATTGTTTAGATACTTGTGTAGATGAAGATCATCCAATAGCATACGAAGATGCAACAGCAGGCGAATACTTAGATGAGCGATTAAGAGAAATTGGGTTGAAAAAGTAGATGCAAGAAAAAAGAGTAAAGAAAAAAGATAGAGCCGCTGATTTTACAGTGGCTTTTTTATGTAAATGATTTTCTAGTAAATGTTTTTATATTTGATTTAACTATCCCAACACTTGAATATATTTAGACACATACCTTTTTTAAAAACAGTTTTCTATTATAGTCTTACTGCTTTTGGTGGGCCGCAAGGGCATTTAGGTATGATGCTTAAAACTTTTGTAAACAAAAAAAATTATGTAACAGAAGAGGAGTTGATTGAGTACAATTCTTTTTGCCAGCTATTACCCGGTGCAAGCAGTACACAAACAGTTACACTAATTGGTTTTAAGCGAGGAGGAGTTTCTCTTGCTGTATTAACCTTAATAATTTGGATTTTACCTGCTTGTATTTTAATGGGTTCATTGTCGTTTTTGCTTACGGCTTTTCCTGCAAAAAATTATACATCCAATCTTTTCAAGTACGTTCAACCGATGGCTATTGGGTTTTTATTGTTTGCAGTTTTTAGGGCTTATGGCATTTCAATCACCAATTTTATAACTTTCGTAATTATGGTTTTAGCCACCATTTTTACTTATGCTTTTTTTAAAATACCGTGGGTTTTTCCGGTATTAATTATTGTAGGTGGAATAGCTACAAGCCTTAGTAGTAGGCGTATTCCGGAGAAAGAGGTAATAAAACCAAGGCAAATTAGGTGGACCAATATTTGGTTATTCGGCTTTATTTTTATTTTAGCAGGGATAATGAGTGAAACTGCAAGGAAGCAGCAATGGCAGAATAGAAAAGCTTATAATTTATTTGAAAACTTTTACAGGTTTGGAAGTTTTGTATTTGGTGGTGGCGATGTATTGTTACCGATGATGCTTGACCAATATGTGGAACGACCAACTAGTAAAAAAGTATTAGAAACAAACCCTGATGCACTTAAAATTGAAAGAAACGATTTACTTACGGGGTATGGTTTTGTAAGAGCAATACCTGGTCCTGTTTTTTCTGTAGCCTCCTTTACAGGTGGAATGGCTTTAAAAAATAATGGGTTTACCTATCAGTTACTTGGTTGTATTATTGGCTCTATTGCAATTTTTTTGCCTAGTGCCTTGCTGGTGCTTTTCTTTTTTCCTGTTTGGCAATATTTAAAAAAGTTTGTTGCTGTCTATCGAGCTTTAGAAGGTATCAATGCTGTAGTGGTAGGCATTATGGCTGCTGCAGCAGGTTATCTTTTACATGGTATGGCGTTTTCTATCAGCCAAACTTCTGGCATATTAACTATCTCCGTTATTTTAGGAACTTTTTGTTTGCTAAAATATTCAAAAATCCCGCCGCCGTTTATTGTAATCTTTTGTGTATTGTTAGGATGGGTTTTCTAGCTTTGATTTGTAATATCCCTTTAACTCTATTTCCTCCATTACTTTATCCGTTACTAAATATCGAATGGACTTATTTTCTTTTATGTATTTCCGTATTTGTGTTGATGATATTTCGAGCAATGGTGCTGCGATTGTTTGCACGTTTAATGGTAGCGTATCTTTAACCTGAAAAAGAGGGCGGGGATATATTAATATATTATAATTTAATATAATTTGTTTATAGTTTTTCCATTTTTTTATATTTAAATAACTATCACTTCCAATAATTAAAGTGAAATGGTGTTGCTTAAATTTTTCAGATAAGTAGATTAAAGTATCGATTGTGTAAGATGGTTTTGGCATAGAAAACTCTACGTTACTCGCTTTCAATTTCGGTTCATCTTCAATGGCAATTTTAACGAGTGAATACCTGTGTTGCTCGTTTAATAAACTTGACGATTCTTTTAATGGGTTTTGTGGAGATACAATAAACCAAACCTCATCTAATCCTGTGTTTAAAACAATATGATTTGCTATAATTAAATGCCCAATATGTATTGGATTGAAAGAACCGAAATAGAGTCCGATTTTCATAATTGATTAAATTATACCTCTTCTACTAAAATATATTCTGCCTCATTTAGCCTCAGACTTAATGTATAACCGGCAACAGAAACAGAAATTGGATCTTTAAATGGAGCGATCTTTTCTATCGTGATTTTTTCACCCGGCACACATCCCATCTCCATTAGCTTTAAAAAGATATCATCATTCTCAAAACCCCTTATAATTACTTCTTTACCAATTTTAATTTCAGATAACTTTTTATACATTAGTACAACGTTCAATTTAGAATGTGTAAAATTAGTATTTAACGCACGGTATTAATATCGTTTTAAAGAATATTATGGCAATCGTATTTCATGAACTTGTTCCGGTTAAGGTTAAAGAAAGAAGAAGGTTAAAGGATTTTTTATATTCCTTGTTTTTAAAAGAGGGGAAGAAATTGAACAATTTGAATATTATTTTCTGTAGTGATGAATATCTCTTAGATATAAACAGGCAGCATCTTAAACATGACTTTTATACAGATATCATTACGTTTGATTTAAGTGAAAACACAAAAGGTCCAACATCGGCAGAACTCTATATTAGTATAGACAGGGTTAAGGACAACGCTATTTCTCTTAGAACAACTTTCATCAATGAACTTCATCGGGTAATGTTCCATGGAGCACTTCATTTATGTGGTTATGGTGACAAGTCAAAAAAAGATATAGCTATCATGCGTAGTAAGGAAGATGAGTGTATTTCGTTGTATAGGCTCTAATTATTAAAAGGTTCCACGGGAAACATTGTATTTTATCAGATAAATTTAAAAGGTTCCACGGGGAACCTAAATGTATAATCGACCACCTTGACCGGTTAAATACCTTTAATTATAAGAATGTACCTTTGCAGCAATGTTTCCAAAATATGATATTATAGTAGTAGGTGCCGGGCACGCAGGCTGTGAAGCTGCAGCCGCAGGTGCAAATATGGGTAGTAAAACACTACTTATAACAATGAATATGCAGACCATTGCCCAAATGAGCTGCAACCCTGCAATGGGTGGTATTGCAAAAGGGCAGATTGTAAGAGAAATTGATGCACTTGGAGGTTATAGTGGAATAGTGACTGATAAGAGTATGATCCAATTCAGAATGTTGAATCGGTCAAAAGGTCCTGCAATGTGGAGCCCAAGAGCTCAAAGCGATAGAATGTTGTTTGCGCAAACTTGGCGTGAAATGCTTGAACTAACGCCGAATGTTGACTTTTACCAAGATACAGTTTCTACATTAATTGTTGAAAGCGGTGTGGTTTTAGGTGTGGTTACCGGTTTAGGGCATAAAATTTATGCGAGTTCTGTGGTATTGACTAACGGCACTTTCTTAAATGGAATAATACATATTGGTGAGAAAAATTTTGGGGGTGGCAGAGTTGCAGAGAAAGCAGCTACAGGTATAACAGAGCAATTGGTATCTCTAGGGTTTGAAACCGCTAGGTTAAAAACCGGTACTCCACCACGTATTGATGGGCGCAGTTTAGATTATTCTAAAATGGAAGAACAAAAAGGAGATGAGGAAATGGTAGGATTTAGTTACCTATCTACCCCCGAACTTAAGCCACAAAAACAAAAAAGCTGTTGGATTACCTATACAAATCAAGAAGTTCACGATATTTTAAAAACAGGTTTTGAAAGCAGCCCAATGTTTCAAGGTCGCATACATGGTACAGGACCAAGGTATTGCCCAAGTATAGAAGATAAAATAAATCGCTTTGCAGAAAGAGAAAGGCACCAGTTGTTTGTAGAGCCTGAAGGTTGGAATACCGTTGAGATATATGTAAATGGATTTTCTTCCTCATTACCTGAAGAAGTTCAGTTAAAAGCCTTGAGAAAAGTGCCGGGGTTTGAAAATTGCAAAATGTTTAGACCTGGATATGCTATAGAATATGATTTTTTCCCACCAACTCAATTAAAGGCAAGCCTAGAGACTAAATTGATACAAAACCTCTTCTTTGCAGGGCAAATAAATGGTACAACAGGTTATGAAGAAGCCGCATGCCAAGGGTTAATGGCGGGTATAAATGCTCATTTACGAGTGAAGGATGATGGTCCATTTATACTAAAGCGTAGCGAAGCATATATAGGCGTTTTAATAGACGATCTTATTAATAAGGGTACAGATGAACCATACAGGATGTTTACAAGCAGAGCGGAGTTTAGAACGCTTTTAAGACAAGATAATGCCGATTTGCGCCTTACACAAATTGGTTATTTATTGGGAATAGCTTCTCAAGAGCGAATGGACAAGGTGGTAATAAAGAAAAAACACGTGGAAGATGCAATAGATATTATTAATAGTATGTCTGTTAGTGCCGCCGAAGCTGATGATTACCTTATTTCTATAGGTTCAGCAACACTTTTATTTAAGCAAAAAGTTTCTCAACTTTTACTACGACCTAATGTACTATTAGCTGAAATGATTGAAAATATTGAATCGATTAAAATGGCATTACGTGGCTTTTCTGTAGAGGAACTAGAACAAGCTGAAATACAAATTAAATATTTTACTTATATAGAAAAAGAAAAGGAGTTGGTCGAGAAAATGAGCCAACTTGAAAACTTATCAATTCCTGAAGACTTTAATTATGAAAAATTGATTTCGCTTGGAAACGAAGCAAAGCAAAAATTTAAAAAAATACAGCCACGTACTTTAGGGCAAGCAAGCCGCATAAGCGGTGTAAACCCAAGCGATGTGCAGATCCTAATGGTTTATATGGGTCGTTAAAAGGGTAACTTAATTATTATGGAAGAGTTTAAAGCTGGAGATATTGTGGAGTTAAAATCGGGTAGTCCGAAAATGACCATTGCTTTTATTTCAAAAGAAGGATATTGTTATTGCACTTGGTATGACCCCAATGCATTTACATGGCATGAACAAGTGAAATTATATACCATTCTACTCAAAAAAATAGCTGAATAAATATTAAATGAAAATCTTTTTCCCAAACATTCTCGTAAATGATATCGTATTTGTAGGAACTAATACTTCCGTTTAATGCATAAAGAATGTTCAGGTGTAGTTTTTAGGTTAGATAGCCCTTGTGAAAACAAGGGTTTTTTTATTTTAACGATTTTTGCAAAATAAAGCTTGAAAATGAAAAATGAAAAATTCCAAAATCGTTAAATCTAAAACAGGTTATAGCTTTGTTAAGAAGCCCCTATTCTTTACATTTGTAAAAACCATTTTTCATACTGGAGTTAATTAATTTTTATGGCAGAACCAAAGCTGAGTGAACTTGCAGAAACACTTATAGGATCAGAAATTGTAAAGCTTGGCGGCATCATAAAAGAAAAAATAAGTAAAGGCGAACAGATATATAATTACACCATTGGGGATTTTGATTCATCCGAATTTCCCATTCCAGGATTATTGCGGGAAGAAATTAAAAAGGCATATGATGAGGGTTATACAACATACCCAATTGCTGATGGAGAAACCGACCTTAGAAAAGCGGTAGCAAGTTTTTTAAAAAACAAACAAAACCTTGAATTAGATATTTCGGAAATTTTAATTGCAGCCGGAGGCAGACCTTTGATTTATGCGGCTTTTAGAGCTATTGTTGATAAGGGTGATAAAGTAATTTATCCTGTACCAAGTTGGAACAACAACCACTACACACATTTTACCGAAGGTGAACATATAAAAATTGAAACCCTGCAGGAAAATAATTTTATGCCTACTGCTGAGCAAATTCGTCCGTATGTAAAAGGTGCTGCAATGATAGCTTTGTGCTCACCATTAAACCCAACCGGAACAGTTTTTAAAAAACAGGATTTATTAGAAATATGTGATTTGATTATCGCTGAGAATGAACAACGTGGTGCAGGGGAGAAAAAGCTATATCTCCTATATGATCAAATTTATTGGACGTTAACATTCAGTGATATAGAGCATTTCAACCCTATTAAACTACGACCAGAAATGAAGGAGTATACCGTTTTTATAGATGGTATAAGCAAAGCGTTTGCCGCAACTGGTGTAAGGGTTGGTTGGAGTTTTGGTCCAAAACATTTGATTGCAAAAATGAAAGCCATTAATAGCCATGTTGGTGCATGGGCGCCTATGGCTGAACAAAAAGCAGTAGCAAAGTTTTTAGTTCAACAAGATGCTGTCGACGATTATCTTATAAATTTTAAAACTGAAATAGATTACAGGTTAAAAAATCTTTACGAAGGTTTTATTGCTTTGAAAAATGAAGGCTATGCAGTTGACGCTATTTATCCGCAAGCAGCTATTTATTTAACGGTAAAAATTGAACTTGTTGGCAAATCTTTTAATGGAGTAAAAATAGAAAACCAACCAGGTGTAACAGAATATATCTTAAACGAAGCCAAATTAGCCATGGTTCCATTTAGCAGTTTTGGTGCAAAATCTGACAGCAGTTGGTATAGAATTAGTGTTGGTTGTGTAAAAAAGGAAGATGTTGTAAATGTGTTACAAAAATTAAAAGCGGCACTAGCAAAAATTAATTAATTCGCACTAGTTCTTATTATTAAAAAAAACAAAAGGCTTTGTTAGTTTTTTTTGACGAAGCATTTTTTTAATCTCAACAGGGTTGTTGATAATCTTGTATCTGTTTAAGTCCAAAACTTCATGTGCACCAACAAAATTATCAAGCCTTTCGGTAGTAAACAACATGTTGTTTAACTGAGATAATTGTTTGTCAATGTCTTGTTGCGTCATAGCATGCTGCCTAAACATTACAAGAAGATCACGATTGGATGTCATAGTTTTGGTTTATTTATAACCCACCATACCCGTACAGCCACATGTGCTTTTTTTGGTAGAAGAACAACCTGTCGCTACCAATGCAAGTGCTATAAGAGCCAAGGATGTTATTTTTATTAATCTCTGCATAATTGTAATACAAAATAACTATTTTTTACTTACAAATATTAAAAATATAATCAATCACAAAAAATATTAACATAAATCGAAAAAAAGTTTTGGTAGCACCATTAGACTGGGGCTTAGGTCATACAACTCGATGCATACCTGTTATTCAAGCATTAATAGATGATAATTATATTGTTATCCTTGCAGCGGAGGGTAATTCTGCAATATTGTTACAAAAAGAATTTCCAAATCTCACAATTTTACCTTTACCGGGCTACAACATTACGTACTCAAAAAAAAGTGTTTTTTTCAGCATTAAATTAATGGCACAAGTACCAAAAATACTCAAAGCTATTAAGCAAGAATATGCCTGGCTAAACAACACAATAGAAAAACATTCTATCGATGTGGTTATTTCTGATAATAGATTTGGCTTGCACAGTTCAAAAATTAAAAGTATTTTCATAACCCACCAACTTGCAATTGAAACAGGAAATGCCATTACAAATAAATGGCTTCAAAAATTAAATTATAAGCTCATAAATAAGTTTGATGCGTGCTGGATACCTGATGAAGAAAAACCGTTTGATCTTGCAGGAAAATTATCTCACCCAAAAATATTTCCAAAAACAGTTTCGAAATTTATTGGAGTCTTATCAAGATTCAAAAAAATAGAAAGAGAAAAAAATATTGATTTGCTCGTCTTGACATCAGGACCTGAGCCGCAGCGGACATCATTAGAAAAAATACTGCTTTTGCAAATTAAAAACCTTTCTTTAAAAATGGTTTTGGTTAGAGGTTTGCCTGGCGAAGTAAATGAATTACCCAATGAAAATAAATCATTAACTATCCTTAATCATGTTCCCGCAACGGAGTTGAGCACACTAATACAATCATCAAAAGCCATTATTGCACGAAGTGGCTATTCCACCATAATGGATTTAATAACCTTGCAACAAAATGCAATTTTAATACCAACGCCAGGACAAACAGAACAGGAATATTTAGCAAAATACTTGGCTGAAAAAAAATATTTTATCGCAGCAAATCAAAAAGGTTTTAATGTAGAAAAGGAAATGAATGACCTTCAAAACCTAAGTCAAATAACACTTCCAAACTCAACAAAAAAAAGGATAGAAGAAGCAATTAAAAGTTTGAAATAAATTCACCCCTTTCATTCTTGTTGTGGCTTCCTATAATGCTATCAGCAGAACTTTCGTAGAATAAAAATTTACAAGCGTTGGGTAAATGACTTACAGTTTTTATTATTTCAACATTTGAAAAAATATTACCTGGCGCTAAAATAATTGCATCAATATTTTTTTGAAGAATCAATTTTCTTATTTGATCATTATCTTTTAACAATGTCAATAATGGTGAGGCGTATCTTGAACCTTTTAAAAGATGTTTCACTTTTTCATATTCCTCTTCTTCCCCAATAAAAAGAGCGTTAATAGAAGTTGATGTTTTGATGACTTCTTTTGAAGGAATTAGATTTTTAATTTTTGCAATTGCTTTACCTGCAGAAATTGCCCAAGACATTGCAGCATATTTTAGTGCCGTTGTCTTGTAATGCTTATCTATAAAAAGTTGCATAGCCCCGTAAAAATGCTTTATGTACGAAGCGTCTTTTTTTTGAGTGCTCTCCCCCTTAAAATGAATGATAGTAGTTTCACCCAAATAATAATTTTGAAGTCCCGCTTTGGTAACACTGAAACTTAAATCTATGTCTTCGCCGTACATAAAGAAAGATTCATCAAAACCTTTTGTAAGTTCTATTGCTTTTTTACTCAACATCATAAATGCACCGGCAAGCACTTCCACTTTATTGTTTTCCTTTTCAGGTAAATTACCTGCATAATATTTTGCAAAAAAAGAAGAGTTAGGTAAAGCGCTTGTTATACCAATCATTTTAAAAAGCCCTGCGATTGGTGTGGGCAAACAACGTTTGCTTTCTTTCAAAAAATTTCCACTTCCATCTATCATACGCACGCCAAGAGCACCACAATTTGCATAAGCGTTAAAAAAGGAAATACATTTTGTAAAACAATCTTCGGGCACAATCGTATCTGGGTTGAGAAATAATACATAATCCCCCGTTGTATCTTTTAAAACACTATTGCTAGCCTTGCCAAAACCAAGGTTTTTATTATTCCATGTAAACTTTACTGTTGGGAATTTTGGAGTAAGGTATGCTTCACTTCCGTCAGTTGAATTATTATCTACAACAAATATTTCTGCTTCAATTTCTTTACAGGCTTTAATAACCGACAGCAAGCAATGCTCTAAGAAATATTTTACGTTGTAGTTTACAATGATGATTGATAATTGCATGTAAATACGAATTACGATTTTTTAATTGGGTTAGCAAAATCAAATACTCGTTTTACAAAATTCAATTTTCATCAACCGCTTCACATAGTATCTTTGCCGCATGTTGAAGGAAACTCTTTTAAATGCAGTACAGGCGGGCGGAGCACAAATGCAACATTTTTTCAATGGGCGGTTTACAATAAGCAGCAAAACCAATGTCAATGATCTTGTTACAGAAGCAGACCACGCATCTGAAAAAGCAATTATAACAGAAATTCAAAAAGTATATCCATATCATTTTATACTAAGCGAAGAAACTGGTGAAGTCAAATCTGACAGTAATTTCAAATGGATCATTGATCCGATCGATGGTACCATTAATTTTGCCAATGGTATTCCTATTTGTTGTGTAAGTATTGGGCTTGAAAAAGATGGAGAAATGATTATGGGGTCGGTTTACAATCCATTTATGAATGAACTGTTTGTTGCTGAAAAAGGAATGGGTGCTACGTTGAATGGTAAAAACATTGAGGTAAGCAAAAAAGACAATGTTGGTAATAGTTGCTTAGTAACGGGTTTCCCTTATACCTACCTAGATTCTGAAAACGGACCACTTGAGGTTTTTGAAAAACTGATAAGAAAGGCAATACCGGTGCGCAGACTTGGAAGTGCAGCTATAGATTTATGCTGGGTGGCAGCGGGAAGGTTTGATGGATATTTTGAGCACCACCTACAAACATGGGATAGTGCAGCCGGCTTTTTAATGGTAAAAGAAGCTGGGGGAAAAGTAACAGATTATAAAGGGAATGATTACTCTGTTTATCAAAAACAAATATTGGCTACAAATGGATTGATTCATGAAGAGTTGAGGGGAGTAATAAATGGAAAAGAAATTTAAAATACAATTATGGAAAGAACAGAAATATCATCCCTTGGGGAATTTGGTTTAATAGACCATCTTACACAAAACAATGAAACAAGAAACGCCTCTACCATTTTAAGTGTGGGAGATGATGCAGCGGTAATAGATCATTTTGGCAGACAAACAGTAATATCATCAGATCTTTTATTGGAAGGTGTACATTTTGATTTATCATATACACCGTTAAAGCATTTAGGCTATAAAGCAGTAGTAGTAAACGTTAGCGATATATATGCTATGAATGCGACACCTACCCAAATAGTTTTGAGCATTGGTTTTAGCAATCGATTTGCATTAGAAAGTTTAAATGAATTTTATGATGGCGTGTATGCTGCATGTGCAGAATACAATGTTGATTTGGTGGGTGGAGATACAACTACGTCTTTGCGTGGGTTTGTAATAAGTGTTACGGCAATTGGAGAAGTTGCTCCAGATAAATATGTAACGAGAGCCGGCGCAAAATCTGGCGATCTAATTTGTGTGAGTGGCGAATTGGGGGGTGCGTTTTTAGGACTTACATTATTAGAAAGAGAAAAGAGGATATTTGAAGAAACTGGCGCACAGCCAGATCTTGAAGGGCAAACATATATTGTAGGAAGGTTATTAAAACCCGAGGCAAGAAAAGACATTATTGAGTATTTTTCAGAAGAGAATATTTTGCCTACAAGCATGATTGACATAAGCGATGGCTTAAGCAGCGAGCTGATGCACATTTGCAAACAAAGCAAACTTGGTTGTGTATTGTACGAAGATAAATTACCGTTTGCAGATGATATGAAAGAGTTTGCTTACAAATTAAAAACTGACCCAACCGCTTGTGCACTAAGTGGTGGCGAAGATTATGAATTATTGTTCACAGTACCACAATCAGATTACGATCAAATAAAATTAAACCCATCTGTAAGTATTATTGGTTACATGACGGATGAGGGCGAGGGCAAAAATTTAATTACACGTGCTGGTAATAAACACGCACTGGTTGCGCAGGGTTGGAACCACATGAAAAAATAAAATTTTGAAAGTCGCAAATATTGCGGCTTTTTTATTTTATATAACATTCATAATTTTTGTTTGGTTACCAATTGTACTAATTTCATTTTTTATTATGAGCAAATTTTATGGCCACTTTATTTTTTGTTTAGTTGTGATGATGTGCTCCTGTGCTACAACAAAAAATTACAACCCTGCAAAAAAGTATCCTAAAGAAACGCTGCAAAAAGATTACACTTTACTGAGGCAAATACTCGAAGCAAAACACCCATCACTTTATTGGTATACACCAAAAGAAAAAATGGATGATTATTTTGCAAAATATTACAATAGCATTTCTGATAGTATGACGGAGCAACAATTTGCATGGCTTGCTGTTGCGCCCTTAATAGATAAAATTCGTTGTGGTCATACGAGTGTTGGTCTTAGTAAGGCTTATGGCAAATGGGTACAGAATAAAGCAATTCCGGCTTTTCCTTTGTACATGAAAATATGGAATGATACCATGGCCGTTACCGGAAACATGAATTATAAAAAAGACAGCAGCTTTAAAAGAGGAACATTAATCACCTCTATAAATGGTATTCCAAATAAGTTATTGATAAAATATATGTTTGAATTTTTACCGGAAGATGGGTATGCAAATAATGTAAATTTTATAAGGCTCAGTGCAAACTTTCCTTACTATCATAGAAATATTTTTGGGCTCAGTAAAAATTATGATGTTACTTATTTAGACAGTGCCGGTAATGAAAAGAAAATAGTTGTACCGTTATTTGTCCCCGCAAAAGACTCTGTAAAAAAAGACAGCATCATTCGGAAACAGAAAAACACGGAGTCAAAAGAGAAAAAAAATCTGCAATACAGATCTCTGGAAATAGACAGTTCTAATACAACAGCAGTTATTACATTAAATACATTCTCTGAAGGAAACCTAAGAGGATTTTTTAGAAGAACATTCAGGGAGATTAAAAAGAAAAAAATAGGTAATGTTATTTTAGATCTGAGAAGCAATGGCGGTGGAAGGGTTGGTACAAGCACACTACTTACAAAATATATTTCCAGAATAAAATTTAGAGTAGCAGATTCACTTTATACGCCATCAAGGGGAATTGGGCCTTATAGTAAATATATCAAAGGAGGGTTTTTAAACAGCCTTGAAATGTTTTTAATTTCCAGAAAAAACAAAGATGGTTTGTACCACATGCGTTACTTGGAAAATCATTTTTATAAACCTAAAAAAAATCATTATACGGGTAAGGTTTATATATTAACGGGCGGTCCTACATTTTCTGCATCAGCTATTTTCTGCAATATTTTAAAAGGACAAAAAGATATTACATTGTTGGGTGAAGAAACCGGCGGTGGTTGGTATGGCAATAATGGCATTATGATTCCCGATATAAAACTACCAAATACAGGAGTGCGTGTAAGATTGCCTTTGTATAGATTGGTACAGTATAACCATACATCAATAAAAGGAACCGGCGTGCCGCCAGATGTATTGGTGCCTACCAGTTACGATGCTTTACTAAAAGGCTATGACAAGAAAATGGAAGAGACGAAGAAACTGATCAATAATCCGCTTAAAAATTAATGATGAAATTATTCGCATTAATCTTCAAGATTTCTTCCTCCTTCAGAGGAGAAAGAAGAGGCTGTTATAATAAAATCATCCCCACCTTTTAGAAAAGGAAATTTAGTTCTTACATCATGTAGTATTTCTTTTTCCAGCGTAATGGTAAAAATATCTTCATCATCTGCTTTATGATATAACACTGCGCCAACAGGATCAATAACCATACTGTTGCCGCTATGATAAATATTATTACCATCATCTCCCACACGGTTTACACCCACTACATAACATTGGTTTTCTATTGCTCTTGCACAAAGCAGTGTTTTCCATGCATGGCTCCGCCGCTCCGGCCAGTTGGCTACATATATTAATACATCATATTCGGCCTCTTTATTTTCTGTAGGTTTCTGCCTTGCCCACACCGGAAAACGAAGATCATAGCATATCTGTAAATTTATTTTCCAGCCTTTTACACTTGCTATTAATCTTTTGGTACCACCACTGTAATGTTCTGTTTCATTACCTAAACCAAACAGGTGTCGTTTATCATAAACACCATATTCACCATTTGGCAACATCCATATAAGTCTGTTGTAAAAGTTTCCGTTTTCTTTTATAATTATGCTACCGGTTAATATTATTTTATTTTCAGCGGCAACACGTTTCATCCAGCTGACAGTATCACCATTCATGTCTTCAGCAAGCGCTTCGGCATTCATGGAAAAACCCGTGCTAAACATCTCAGGCAAAACAATCACTTCTGTACGCTCTTCCATGCCTTTAATTTTTTGCTCCAGCACTAGAAGATTTGCAGCTTTGTTTTCCCAAACCAGGTTAGTTTGTATAGTAGTAATTGTGAGCATAAATTAAAAAAGGATTTGTAATTATTTGAAATGTTGCACGATGAAATGTTAACTATTATCTTCTTTTCGTTTTACAATTAAAAACCAATCATTTTCCAAGGGCAGATAGCCCATGTCATAACAAAAATAATATACGTCGCCTTTTTTGTTTGTGTAAGTGTGCGTGAAATATTTAAACTGAAATCCCTTTGCCAGCAATTTTTCGGCATTTGTTTTTCCGGTTTCCTGCTCGCCGGAAATGCAACCTTCTAAAACCCTTCTGTTTTTACTTAACGCATTATTAATATTACGTACAAGGTTTGTTGTGCCTGATTTCAGGCCATTGTTGTATTCATTTCTGCAATAATCATTACAAAACTTTTTATCTGCTCTGCCTTTTACGGCACTGCCACAACTAAGGCAAAGTGTGGCTTCTTTCTTTTCAAGCATAAGCTGCTATTGGTTAATATGCAAAAGATACGGATTATTTATATAAGTACAACCGTTTACAAACGGATATATACAACTATAAACGGTTAACATACGAGTAAGGCTTTTGAAGCGGCGCATCTTTGCTCTGTCAAACCGAAACAAGGTATTGGCTGAAATAAATAAATCTATAACCGCAATGCTTTTATAAGGGCAACGCACAAAACTAAAAACATGTACGCATTAAAAAACAAAGTTCAATTGATTGGTAATTTAGGT
>JBBREY010000046.1:0-21143 GCA_038225275.1 Chitinophagales bacterium
TTCTTCTGTTGTTTTTCTGTTGAGGGTATAAATTATACCACTCTTGTTTTTATAATTGGTTATAAACCGAACAATACTTTTATTCGTTTGTTCAAGATTAATTTTTGGTTGTACTTCGTAATAAAGATTAGCTCTATTAAACGATGATATGAAAATGTTTGGATCTCTCAATCCAAGATTTTTTACAATATCACTTTGTACTTTTGGTGTAGCCGTTGCCGTAAGTGCAATGATGGGAACATTGGGATTCATCTGCTCCGTCATTTCTTTTAATCGCCTGTATTCAGGTCTAAAATCGTGGCCCCATTCAGATATACAATGCGCTTCATCTACGGCAAAAAAAGATATATCCAGCGTTTTAAAAAACTCCACGTTTTCTTCCTTCGTCATGGTCTCGGGTGCTACGTACAACATTTTTGTACGACCAGCTAACAAATCATCTTTTACAACTTTTACCTGTCCCTTATTTAATGTGCTGTTTAAAAAATGTGCTACATGGTCTTTGCTACTAAAACCACGCATAAGATCTACCTGGTTTTTCATCAATGCAATAAGCGGCGAAACTACTATTGCTACACCTTTGCTAACCATAGCGGGCAACTGGTAACACAAACTCTTACCGCCACCTGTTGGCATTATTACAAAAGTATCTTTGCCTGAAAGCAGACTGTTTATTATTTCTTCCTGCGTTCCTTTAAAAGTGTTAAACCCAAAGTTATCCTGAAGGTGTTCTTTAAGATCAGGATATTCAGCCGATGCGGTGAAGGAACTCTGGTTTTGAGTAGGTTTATTCTTGGTAATACTGCTGGTCTTTACTTTTGGCATAATAATCAGGTCAAAAAATTCGTCACTTTGTAAAATTGGTAAAAAGCCATTTAGGTATTTTATCAAAGGCAGCGAAGTTACTTAATAGCAACTTACCGTAAAAGTAAACGAAGGGTTAAAAGTATTATAGAATGTTTGCTACCATAAGTTAACAGATTTTTTCTAAACCAAGGTTTTTATATTACATAAATACCATATCATTTGCCTGATTGCATTATGAGGTATTCTGAATAAATTGCACCCCGTGAACAGTAAGCCATCTAATTTAATAATAACCAGTGCTTTAAAAACATTGCAGTTACAAGCAGACAGTATTTTAGAACTTACCTCGTTTGTGGGGGATAGTGTTGTTACTGCTGTTGAGTTACTTGCAGGCTGCAAGGGCAGGGTTGTAATAAGTGGCATTGGTAAAAGTGCTATTGTTGCGCAAAAAATTGTTGCTACAATGAATAGCACGGGCACACCCGCTTTGTTTATGCATGCTGCAGATGCCATCCACGGGGATCTCGGAATGATTCAACAGGACGATATTGTAATCATTATCAGTAAAAGTGGCGACAGTCCTGAAATAAAAGTGTTGGCGCCACTCGTAAAAAACTTTGGCAATAAATTGATAGGCATGGTGGGCAATATGCAATCTTACTTGGCAGCCCATGCAGATGTTGTTATTAACACCACCGTTTCTCAGGAAGCTTGCCCCAACAACCTTGCACCCACTACAAGTACAACAGCGCAAATGGTAATGGGCGATGTGCTTGCCATTTGCCTAATAGAAGTGAAAGATTTTAAAACGATTGATTTTGCCCGTTTTCACCCCGGTGGTGCATTGGGTAAAAGAATGTATTTAAAATGTGGTGATTTAATTAAACTGCACGAGAAACCTTTTGCAGCCGAACACGACAGTATAAAAAAGGTAATTGTTGAAATTTCTAAAAAAAGATTGGGAGCTACTGCAGTCCTAAATAAAAACAATGAACCTATTGGCATCATTACAGATGGAGATATACGCCGTATGTTTGAAAACTATGATGATTTTAATAATCTAATGGCCACAGATATTATGACGCCGCATGCAAAGAACATTGAGGCTGATGACCTTGCCGTTGAAGCTTTACAGATAATGAAAACGCACAATATTAGCCAGCTTCTTGTAATGAAAAACAACAATTATGTAGGAATGCTCCATCTGCATGATCTGATAAAAGAAGGTATTATTTAGATAAATCTTACACATAAAAAATAAAAACTTTTGTGGTTTAAAGTTTGATAATTGAAAGAACAGATATGAACAAACACAATTACGTAGCCATTATGGCGGGTGGAATAGGGAGTAGGTTTTGGCCAATGAGCAGAACAGATATGCCAAAACAGTTTTTAGATATTTTAAATATTGGTAGAACATTAATTCAGTCAACCTACGATAGGTTTATACAATTCATTCCGCCTGAAAATATTTATATCGTTACATCAACCCAATACAGGGATATCGTAAAAGAACAGTTGCCTGACCTTGTAGAAAAAAACATTCTTTGTGAACCATCACGAAAAAATACTGCGCCATGTATAGCGTACATCTCTTATAAATTGCACGAGTTAGATCCCAATGCAAATTTAATTTGTGCTCCGGCAGATCATCTAATAACAGAAACACAATCCTTCATAGATATATGTAGTCATGCCCTGCATTTTACATCTCACATAAAAGCATTGATAACACTGGGTATAAAACCAACCAACCCAAATACCGGTTATGGTTACATTCAATATGAACCCTTGGCCGCGGGCGAAAACATTTTTAAAGTAAAATTGTTTACAGAAAAGCCTGATAAAGAACTTGCCAAAACCTTTTTAGCAAGCGGCGACTTTTTATGGAATGCAGGCATATTTGTATGGCAGGTAAAAAATATTATAAAAGCGTTCGAAAACAATGTACCTGAGTTGCATGAAGTTTTCGAAGCCGAAAAACAGTTGTTTAATACAGCGCAAGAGCAGGAAATGATAGACAGGATCTATCCGCAGTGTACCAATATTTCTATCGATTATGCTGTGATGGAAAAAGCAGATAATGTATATGTAATTCCATCTTCCTTTGGATGGAGCGATTTAGGAACCTGGACCAGTGCCTACGAAACATTTGAAAAAGATTACCTGGAAAATGCAGTGGGTGGTAACGAAGTGATTATTATTGATGCAACAAAAAACATGGTACAGGTGCCGCAAAACAAACTTGTTGTTTTACAGGGGTTAGATGATTTTATTGTTGTTGATACCAAAGATGTTTTGTTGATCTGTAAAAAAGAAAAGGAGCAGGAAATAAAAGATTACGTAGCAGAAGTAAAAAGAAATAAGGGAGATAAATTTATATAAGCCTTTTTCAGTTTGCAGGAATCGTGCATGATTGTCGAACCATATTAATCCGTCAATAATTTTCAAAACCTTGCACAGCGGTTTCGGTTTTCAAGAAAAGAATAAACAATTTGTTCGCCGTTTTTCCTTTTATATTAATGGCAGATACATTTTCTAAAATTGGGTGGTTAGGTAGTTCCTGTATATCAATTCGCCACATTGAACATCCTTTAGCCGGTTTAATATCCATGGTTTTTTGTGTCTTTTCGGTTATAGCTGAAAAGACTTTCTCTGATGTACCTCTAATGCTCCACTTTACAGATATATTTCCGTATGCAACGCTGGTTATTGTTGGCATATTTCCCCCTGATGTCATTATATAAATAAACCTCTCTTTGTTAATATGCCTTTTCATAGCAACAGCATTTTCATCAACAGGTATCGTTCCCGGCTGCGTTAAAACGCTGAATGCAAAACCACCGGGCTTGCAATGTTTTTGAGCTTCCGCACTATTTAAAAATATTATCCCTATTAAGAAGTAAAATAACTTTTGCATGTTGTAATTTTAAATATAAATGTACTTCGTTGCAAAAATCAAAACATTCTTGCAGCATTTTACAACAATACTATAACAATTATACATCCATTATCTACACAACAAAATGCACCCTACAATAAAGAGCAAATTACCCAATGCGGGCACTACCATTTTTACTATCATGAGTTCTTTGGCAGTAGAACACAATGCCATTAATCTTGGGCAGGGTTTTCCCGATTTTCAAATGAACCAGGCCTTGCCGCAGTTAGTGGCAAAAGCAATGGCTGATGGGCACAACCAATATGTACATATGAATGGGTTGCCTCTGCTGCGGGAAAGGATTGCTGAAAAAGTAAAAAAATTATATAATGCTGATGTGCATCCCGCAGACGAAATCACAATTACTCCGGGTGGAACATATGCACTCTACACAGCTCTCACCGCAATACTACAGCCGGGTGATGAAGTGATTGTTTTTGAACCCGCATACGATTGTTACATACCACAAATTGAATTAAGCGGTGCCATTGCAGTAACGATTCCACTAACAGCAGGCAATTATAAAATAGACCAGGCACTTACAAGATCTAAGATTACTTCAAAAACAAAGGCCATCATGATCAACTCTCCACACAATCCAAGTGGTGCAGTGTTGGAACAAGACGATATGGAATTTTTGCAGGATATTGTTAGAGGCACAGGCATTTTTATCATAAGCGATGAAGTATATGAACACCTCATTTTTGACGGTAAAAAACATTTGTCCGTGTTGCTTTATCCTGAACTGTACGAAAGAAGTTTCGTAACATTCTCTTTCGGCAAAGTGTACAATTGTACGGGTTGGAAGACTGGGTATTGCATAGCGCCTCCAATACTTACAAAAGAGTTTAGAAAAATCCACCAGTTTAATGCGTTCACCGTTTTTGCTCCTGTGCAATATGCACTTGCTGCCTTTTTGCAAAATGAAGATGAGTATCTAAACCTTGGTAAAATGCTCCAGCAAAAACGAGATTATTTTAAAGAATTGATGAGTAAAACCCGCTTTGAGCCGCTGCCTAGTTATGGCAGTTATTTTCAAATTTATAGTTACAAAAACATAAGCAACGAAAAGGAATATGATATGGCGGTGAGGTTGGTAAAAGAATTTGGTGTGGCAACCATCCCCGTAAGTGCATTGTATAAAACCCCAACAGACAACCATGTGTTGCGTTTTTGTTTCAGTAAAAAAGAAAGTACTTTAGAAGCGGCTGCTGAAAAATTAATCAATGTTTAAAATATAAATTACCACTACAAAATCGTTTTTAAATAAGCTTCTGCTTTCGCTAGATCTTCCGGCATATCAATCTTTACGCCCGCGTCTTCCGTCTCTATCATGCGCAACTGTATGCCGTTTTCGAGGTAACGGAGGCACTCAATTTTTTCTGCTTTTTCTAATGGGGTCATTTCCCAAACGGTAAATAAAAGCAATGCTTCTTTTCTAAATGCATACACGCCTACATGTTCGTAATAAAATGGTATTATAGTTTCATCTCTGTAGTAAGGAATAATACTTCTGCTAAAAAGTAAACTATTCATATGTTTATCAACCACCACTTTTACAATATTGTGATTGGCAGCGTGGGCAGGGTTTAATATTTTTTTTACTGGAGAAGCAACCTTTATTTTTTTATCGTTATCATCCATAAAAACATCCAGCAACTTTTTCAACATGTGTACATTTACAAAAGGTTCATCGCCCTGCACATTTAGCACAATGTCTACATCCATGTCTGCAATGGCTTCAGCAATACGATCACTGCCACTCTCATGTGCTCTTTTGCTCATAATTGCCTTGCCACCGTTAGCAGTTATCTCATCAAATATTATTTTATGGTCGGTTACCACAAACACATCGTCAAACAAAGCAGTTGCCACAGTATTATCATACGTATGCCTTATAACAGATTTGCTACCCAAAGGCTGCATTAATTTATAAGGAAATCTTGTCGCTGCGTATCGAGCAGGTATCATGGCAATTACTTTCATGTTGTAATTTTATGAATCTGAAGGAAGTTGATCAAACAAATTATTACAATTATTGCACCGATATAGTTTTTGGTAAGTTTCTGTTTGCCCGTAAGCGATCTGGTTTTTCAATTTCCCCCAAAAAGTTTGCGGGTTGTTTATTTTATCTTCTGTAACTAATGAATAATTTTTGCAAATGGTACAGGGAATTTGTTTCAGATAAATATCTTCAGCTTCTTTAATAATGCCTAGAGCACGATCGTACTGCACATCTGCCACCATTAACTTTATGCCGCCTATTGCAGGGCTTAAAAACGGATCTATGGTAACAATATTTTCATCTTTTAAATGGCAGTTTACATCGTTTTCCTCAAGCAGCCCCAAGGTCATATTCGCCACCATAAAATTATCGTAAGATGCTATTTGTTTAAAAATCATTCTTTCTTATTTAGCATCTAAAATGATTGGTGCTCCCCCTTTTCCCATCACTATTACTTTTGCATTTGCACTTAACGCTAGTTCCTTCATTGCCTTTATTTGTTCGTATTGCAACTGCTGGTCTGTAAGACCTGTATTAATTATACGCTGGTAATCTGCAATCCCTTGTGCTTCCACTCTTTTTCTTTCTGCTTCCTGTTTTTCTTTTAATAAAACGAATTCCATTTTTTTAGCATCCTGCTCCGCATTTATTTTAGATTCTATAGATGCTTTTACTGAATTGGGCAACGTGATATTCCTTACCAATAATTGCTCAAGCATTAACCCACGTTTTTTAAAATCTTCTTCAATTGTTTTGTAAATACGTTGTTGAAACTCGTCTCTTTTTGTGCCAAATAAATCAACAGCCTGGTAGTAAACTGCATTGTCTCTAATTTTTGTGCGGGTTATTGGGCGCACAATTTTATCCCTGTAATCGTTGCCTGTTTCTCTTAATAATTTTGGTGCATCTGCTGAAACTATTCTATACAAGACCGTAAGGTCAATGGTAACTTCTAATCCATCGCTGGTCAAAACTTTAATAGCATCGTCTCCCTGTTTTGCACCTTCATCGTTTACACCGCTCATAGTATAGTTTTGTGTTTTTACATCCAATTCTTCAATATTGTACAATGGATTAACAAAGTGCAGACCACTACCTAAAATCTCGTTCTGTATGTTTCCAAAAAGAGATTTTACGCCAATGTTACCTGCATTTATTTGTACAAAGCAAGCTGTAATAACTCCAAGCGCAATAAATAACAATCCTACCCATCGTCCGGCAGCTTTCATTTTTGTGAACCGTTCATCGTGGTTTAAAAAAGCCACAGATGCAATGAGTATTAGTACGCCGATAATTATGAGAAACATGATTGTTTGTTTTAGTTGTGTAAGTTCAGTTAAAGTTAATTAGAAACAAGACGAGAATATTACTGCTGTATTTTCGTGATAAAATAAGGATATTCTTCAGTGTGATTGTTAGTTATATATTGAACAATAAATCGGTCGTCTTTTTTATCAAAAGTTATGTACCAAGTAGTATTTCTGTTTGCTTTGTAGCTGCAATAGTATTCACCAAATTTTTTGTTAGCTGTTTCTTTAAACCGAAGTGTGGGAATAGTATAAATAAAATTCACAATGTTATCTACGTAAGACAGTTAACTTTCCAAGAAACTAAAATAGTTTTCTTTTTACAGAATAGAAACTAAGTCAAATAATTTGTCCTCTAACTCAGGAAGGATAATTACTTCTTCCATAATTCTTTCGTTCTTTTATGTAAATTCTTTCTGAATTCTTCTAATGTTATTCCTCTTTCCCAGTCTTGCTCAAATTTTGACTTTACGCCTAACTGTTCTAACAACGGTGCAACCAGATCTTTGTGCTTTTTTACATCGACGGTGAGATGGGTAATTTCTCCCTTTGTATTTTTATGGGTGGCTACACCTGCAATGCGTGGCATGGTTTGTTTTTTTTATTTGTAAGTTACAAATTTTAGAGATTATGCAGTAGTGATTCATAAAATCAATTCCTAATTTAGCAAGCCTTTATACGCATATATAAAAGTTGAAAAAAGATCATCTGGTCAAAGGCTGCGGTGGAACGAGCGGTGTGCACTTGTGTATGCATACACCAACCGGTGCTTATGCATACACAAGTGCACGGTACAGCGAGCGAGACCGAACAAATGCTGGAAAAAGGTATTAAAACACAGCCCCAAATTATTTAAAGCATAAAAAATCCGCAGCGTAACAACTGCGGATTTTAAAATGATTTTCTTAAATTAATTATTTAACATCAACGGCATTACCAACATTAATAATTCTTCATTTTCTTCCTGCTCGCTTGGTTTTATAATACCTGCTTTTGTTGCAGTACTAAGCTCCATATTTATTTCTGATGTATCTGCGCCATTCAACATTTCTATCAAGAATTTTGCATTAAAGGCAATCTGCAAATCTTCGCCATCGTAGGTACAAGCCATGCGCTCGTTGCCTTCAAAACTAAAATCTACATCTTGGCTTGCAAGCTGCAATTCGTTGCCACTAATGGTTAATGCAACCTGGTTTGTACTCTTGTTACTGAATACACTTACACGGCGCAATGCTCCCTGAAAATCGCTGCGGCTTACATTCATTTTATAAGGATTATCTACAGGTATTACCACTTTATAATCGGGGAAACGTGCATCTATTAAACGACAAACCAATTCGGTACCGCCATGCTTTACAAACAAATGATTGCTGTTGTAAGAAAGGGTAAGTTCATCTTCATTATCTGGCAGCGCACTTTTTAAAAGATTCAGTGGCTTTTTTGGTACAATGAAAGTGTCTTTTTGCGGACAGCTTACATCGGTACGGGTGTACTTTACCAACCTGTGTGCATCGGTCGCAACAAAGCTGATTCCTTTTTTATCGAGCTCAAAAAATACACCCGTCATGGCAGGGCGAAGATCATCGTTGCTTACAGCGAAAATGGTTTTGTTGATGGCAGTTACCAAACCTGTTGATGTCATGGTGAAACTATTGGCATCATCTGCAGCAGGTTCTTTGGGAAAGTTATCTGGGTTTTCGCCCATTACCTTGTACTTGCCATTATCGCTGGTGAGTTCTACTGCAAAGTTTTTATCAATGTTGAAGGTTAGCGGTTGCTCCGAAATATTTTTAAGCGAATCCAATAAAATTTTTGCAGGGATACAAACACGACCACTTTCTTTTGCCTCAATATCCATGTGTACTTTCATTACTGTCTCAAGATCAGTAGCGGTTACGGTAAGCTTGTTTGTTTCAATTTCAAACAGAAAATCTTCCAGAATGGGCAACACCGTATTGGCATTGATAACACCACTTATTTGTTGCAATTGTTTCAGCAAGGCTGAAGAAGAAACGATAAACTTCATATGACTATTTTAAGATTGCCAAAGATAAAAGATTGAAAGCAGAAAATATTTATGATTTACCACGAATAAATTCACATTTTTGCCAAGGTATGGCGTTTGAAACAAAAAATATTGGTACAGAAAAGGCCTTTAAAAAGGCAAAATATTATTGTGCTTATCAGGAGCGAAGCCATGCCGAAGTAAAGAAAAAATTATATGGTTTTGGCTTATATAAAAATGAAGTGGAACTTTTGATGAGCCAGCTTATTGAAGAGAATTATTTAAATGAAGAGCGCTTTGCAACGGCTTTTGCGGGTGGAAAATTTAGAATAAAGCAATGGGGCAAAACAAGAATTAAATTTGAATTAAAACAACGGCGGGTAAGTGATTACAGTATAAAAAAAGCCCTTGAGGTTATCCCTGACGATGATTATGAAAAGACACTGCAAAAACTAGCTTTAGAAAAATTAGCAACACTAAACACAGAACAAAACATTTTTACAAAGAAAAGCAAGCTCCAAAATTATTTAGTAAGCAAAGGGTATGAGTTTAATTTAATTGCTGAAATTATAAAAGCACTTTAACCGTCATTTGTCTTAGTGTACGGTTTTCGTACTGATCAATAATGATTGTTTTCTCATTTCAAGCTGCTAAGTGTGTTGCGCCAATTATCTTTGCAGTAGAGAACTTTAATTTTTATTACAAGAAATATTTCAAAATAAATTATATGGCTGATGATTTAAATATTATAACAGGCACAAAGCAGGAACAATACGAAACTTTACTACCGCAAATTCATGCGTTAATTGACGGTGAAACAGATGTGATAGCAAACCTTGCAAATATTGCAGCTGCATTAAAAGAGCAGTTCAGCTGGCTGTGGGTGGGCTTTTACATTGTAAAAGATGATGAACTTGTTCTCGGACCTTTTCAGGGGCCGGTGGCTTGTACGAGAATAAAAAAAGGCAGAGGCGTTTGTGGCACTGCATGGGCAACTGCTACTACTTTAATTGTACCCGATGTTGAAAAATTCCCAGGACATATAGCCTGCAGCAGTCTATCAAAATCAGAAATAGTTGTGCCTATAATTATAAATAATGAGGTTGTAGCTATACTAGATGCTGATAGTGCAGAATTGGATAATTACAATGAAATTGATAAGAAGTATTTGGAAAAATTGATGGGGGCTGTAACACTTTAAAAAATATGCCGGAGATAGAAATCTCCGGCCTTGCTTACCTCTGAAACCACAAAAAAGCGTTTATATATAATATATTATATTAATAATTTGGTAACCTGAAAATGAAGGTTATAGTTTTTAAAACCAGAAATGGATGGGATGATTTTTTAAAGGATGGAAATGGAAACCTCTTGTTAAGGGCTGTTGTGCAAAATAAGCGTATTTTCTTCAAACTACATCATATATAAATAAAAATATTACAAGTATTTTTTACTATTTAATTTCCTTTGCTCAATTCCATCGCCGCAAGCTCATAAACCTTCTTATGCTTACGATCGTACCACCATTTTGGTGCGTTTTTTTTCATAAAAGTGTCTATTCCCCGCATTCCAAAAAGTTTCCACAAACCACCAAGTTTGCCCCCTAAATCGCTTTGCATGGCTCTTAAACTCATCGCAAAACCAGATTCTATGTATTCCATGTGGTGCCAAAAACCCGCTGGCATATACAATGTATCTCCATGCTCTAAAATAACCTCGTAGCCGTTTGCTTTTTTTACTGCAGGAAAATTTTCGTAATCAAATGATTTACTGTAGCCTGCATAATTAGCAAGGCTAAGAACTTCCCAAGGTTTCCTGTAGAGTTTATACTGTTCCTCATGTGGAAAAAGCAGGACTCTTTTTTTGCCGGAAAACTGTGTATGCAAAATATGGCTCATGTCAATATCAAAATGCATGTGCGTTATTGAACCTTCGCCACCCACAAAAAGCATTGGATATTTTTTAATGAAACCCTTCATCAGTTCATCAGGCCAGGTAAAATCCTTTACAATTTGGGGCGCATGCTGAAAAATATTAAAAAGAAATATGCGCAAATCTAGCGGACCGGCTTTTACTTTTTTAAGGTAATCACCAAATTTCATATAGGCATCAGCCGTGTTGATAGGCGTGTAAGAATCGCTTTTAATATTGTTGTAAACGCCTACTTCACTTTCTCCGACAGTGTCTATAAAATAATCCCAGTTCCACTTGTTGTACGCAGGCCATTTTTTTGCCAGATCTTTTATAATTAATGGCTTACCTGTGTTGTAATATAATTTTTTAAAATTTTCGGGCGAGATGGAATCTACTACATCAACATGTTTAAGCTGCATAATTAGGCATTTAATAATTTCGCAAAAATAATAATAATATACAACAGTGTTGCAACAGCATTTATGAGGGAAAATAAAAAAGAGCAAAAAACCATAAAGGTAATTTGCTCTCTTCATATAAATATCTTTAAGAATTATGGGCGGGTTTGTCCGTCATGCTTTTGGCGATAAATTCTTCTGCTAACTTTTTTCTTGTCTTGTCTAAAATCTTTTCTTTCTTCACGTGTTACAACTCCATCTGCTTTGTAAGCTTCTTTTTCATTTTTTAGTTTTGCAGTTTGTGCTGCAAGTCTTGCGGTTTCTGCTTTGGTAAGTTCCCCGCTTTGTGCACCCTGCCTAATTCTTAGTCTATCATTTTTAATAGTACTTGCTCTACGTGCGGTTGTTACTGTCTGAGCATTTGATGTGTAAGCTGCTACACTAAATACAGCAATTGCTAAAAGTGTTTTAAAATTCATAATAATTAATTTTATATTTTTTGTAATAAGTTCTACAAGTATACAGACGAGGTTGCTTGGTAAAAGTTTAAAACAAGTTTAAAATATTTTGAAAATGCTTTATACAAGAATATTAAAACTCTTTCTATGGTACTTGCAAAGACCATTCTCAGCAATTGCTTTTCTATGTACTAATGTGCCATAGCCTTTGTTCTTATCCCAACCGTAATAGTTATATTCCTTATGTATGGTGGCCATGTAATCATCTCTATAAGTTTTAGCTAGTATACTTGCTGCAGCAATAGATGCATAAATACCATCCCCTTTTACAATACAGGTATGTTTAATATTTTTATAGGGTAAGAAACGATTACCGTCTATAAGAAGCTGTACGGGTTCCTTCTTTAAATTATTAATTGCTTGGTGCATGGCTTTATAAGAAGCTTGTAAAATATTGATACTGTCTATTTCGTTATTACAAATTTGGCCTATAGCAAAAGCAATACTTTCTTTTTCAATGATGGGCCGTAGCTGATCACGTTGCTTTGTTGATAAAAGTTTGCTGTCATTTAACAGCGGATGAAAAAAATCTTTCGGCAAAATTACTGCGGCAGCAAACACCGGCCCGGCATAGCAGCCACGACCTGCTTCATCAACACCGGCTTCGCATTTTGTTTTATATAAAAATGATTGTAGCATGTTAGTTGCAAATATCCTTTAATCATTCCAACATTAGCAAACGGCATTTCGTAAATTTGCAGGAATTCTAAACTTTATGAGCGCTGCTAAAAAATGGGTTTTTGCTACTTTCGTACTTACTTTTCTTGTAATTATTGCCGGTGGTATTGTTAGAACTACGCAAAGTGGTATGGGCTGTCCCGATTGGCCAAAGTGTTTTGGATTATGGATCCCACCAACCGACGCATCACAGTTACCACCCGATTTTGAAAAGTTTTTAAAGGCACAGGATATCGATCATACATTTAATGCTTTCCATACATGGGTTGAATATATAAACCGTCTGCTTGGGGCATTGCTTGGCCTATTTGCAGTAATACAATTTGCATTGTTGTTTTTTAAAAGAAACATCAACAGTCGTGCTTTCAATCTTTCAACTGCTTTTTTGATAGGTGTAATTTTAACGGGCTTATTTGGTGCTATTGTCGTGAAATTAAACCTCGCTCATGCAAGTATTTCTGTACACTTATTTTTTGCAATTGTGTTGGCACAAATTCAGCTCGCCTTGCTGATGAGCATGAGCGGAAAATTATTTAAAAAAACAACAGGCACAAAAATGAGAAGAGCTATTTTATTGTTGTTAATAGTAATTTTTACTCAAAGTGTTTTGGGCACTATGGTTCGCATGTATATTGATGATATTTCTTCATCGTTGCATTTTGAGCAAAGGGAGGCTTGGTTGGCAAAAACACCGCTTGCTTTTATTATTCACCGATCTTTTTCTTGGATAGTATTGGCAGCTGTTTTTTATGCAAACTGGTATTGCCGAAAAGTTCCAGTACTTGCAAAGCCAATGAAAAAACTTACGGGCATTATTTTATTGAGTGTAGTAACCGGTATTGTATTGTATTATTTAGATGTGCCTGCTGCCGCACAACCTATCCATTTATTTTTAGCATCAATGGCCATTACGCAAACAATGTTTATACTACTTTACACAAAAAATACTACCGATTTAATGAAGCCGCAGGTTTTATAAAACGATTATTTATTACATTGTAGCGTATGAACAATGTTTTATAATGAGAAGTATAATCAAAAATATTTTCTATTCATTGCCACTGCAATTGTTCATTTTGCATTTTAGAAAATACCAGGTGCTGCTTATTTTTTGGTACGCACTGTTTAGCACCGTGGCTAGCATCTTCATGAAAAATTTTGGTGCTGATGCTTTGTTCTTCTCGCCGGAATACCTTGGCTCCGTTAACTTTTTTGGAACTTTAATTACCGGAATTTCGTTGGGAATTTTGATAATGAGTTGGAACATTACCACCTTTATCTTGCATAGCAAACGGCTTAAATTTCTAGCTACCACTGCTCATCCATTTTTAAATTACTGTATTAATAACGCCGTAATTCCATTGCTGTTTATCATTTTCTATTTTGTAAAAATGTATCAGTTTAATGAATACAAAGAGTTGATGATGGCAAGCGAAATACTGTTTCAACTGTTAGGTATTTTAAGCGGTATCTTATTACTTGTGTTGTTTTCTTTCGCCTATTTTTTTGGTGCAGGTAAAACCATTGAAAGAACGATGGTGCCAATTATAAAGAACAACGATCTTTTTAATAAAACGTTCGATAAAAGAGAGAATAAATTTGATGAGTATTCTTTGAAATCTATATGGTATATAAGTACATCATTTGTTATAACCAAGTGCAGAAATGTTTCTCACTACCGGCAAGATTTTTTAGATACCGTTTTTAAACGCCATCATTTGGCAGCAATTTTAAGTATTGTAATAGCTTTTGTACTAATTGTTACAACAGGTTTTTTACAGGATTATTTGGTATTCGAAATACCTGCTGCGGCAAGTATCTTGATTGTATTTTCCTTGCTTATTGCGGTGATAGGAGCCCTCACTTATTTTTTGGAGAGTTGGAGTTTAGTGGCTGTAATTATTATCATTTTCGGGCTGAATATTTTATATGAGAAAGAAATTATTGACCCACGCAACAAAGCTTATGGGTTAAAGTACGGTAGTAAAATAGACAGACCTGTTTACGACAATGGTTCGTTACAAGCATTGTGTACTCCTCAACAAATAAACGAGGATAGAGTTAAAATGATTGCTGTTCTAAATAAATGGAAAGCAAAGCAACAGGTGGATAAACCGATAATGGTGTTTATAAATGTTAGCGGTGGGGGGCTGCGCAGTGCGGCTTTTACTATGAATGCATTGCAACAAACTGACAGTATATGCGGTGGTAATCTTATGAAAAAAACTTTTCTCATAAGTGGCGCAAGTGGTGGTATGCTTGCTGCTGCTTATTACAGAGAATTGTATGCACAAAAGTTGAAAGATTCATCGAAGGACATTTATAGCAAAACCTATACAGATAATATTGCGGGAGATCTTTTAAATCCGGTATTTACATCTTTAATGGCGAGAGATATTTTTGCACCTGTGCAAAAGTTTTCAGTTGATGGAAATTTTTATGTAAAAGACAGGGGTTATGCATTTGAAAAAAAGCTGGCAGAAAATACCAACCAGGTTTTAAACAGGCAATTGAAAGATATTCAAACAGAAGAATCTTCCGGTACAGTTCCGCTGCTGTTTTTTAATGCCATCATAAAAGCTGATGCCCGAAAAATGATGATCAGCACATTGCCTATTAGTTTTATGATGAAGCCTGTTGATGTTCAAAACAATAAGAGCGCAGGCATTGATGCGGTGGATTTTGCTGCTCTTTTTAAGAACTGCGAACCGCTAAATTTAAGAATGCTTACTGCACTTAGAATGAATGCTACATTCCCTTATGTATTGCCAAATGTTTGGTTGCCAAGTAACCCTGTTATAGATGTGATGGATGCAGGCTTACGAGATAATTTTGGACAGGAAACAAGTCTGCGGTTTATAGATAATTTTAAAGATTGGATAAAAGAAAATACAGGAGGAGTATTGTTAATTCAAATACGAGACAGATCGAATGGAAATTGGCAGCCATTTCAAACAGAATCTGCGACGGATATGATGGTAACACCTGCAACTATGCTGCAACACAATTGGTTTAAAATGCAGGAGTATTACCAGACCGATCAGTTTAGCTATTTTAAAAATGCAGCTGGTTTTACTATGTATAAATCTGTAATAATGTACCTGCCTGTAAAAGAGGAACAAACAGCCGCATTAAATTTTCATTTATCAGGCAGAGAAAAAAGAGATGTTGTTGCCTCGTATAACAATATAAACAACCAGAACGAGGTTTTAAAAATTGCGAATCTTTTAAAGTGATAGAGGTTGTAACAATAAAAAGGCACGCTCAATAATTTCAATATCAAATGTTGCGGCCGTTTTCATTGGTTCGCCATCAATGTGAAAAGGTGCATTGTCAAAATTTTTGATTGTCAATTTTTTTGTATGAAAATAATGAATCGTCTTATCTGTATTGCGAACATGGGTAATTTTACCACTTCTAATTTGTCTCAGCAATTTAAATATAAGCCCAAATTTTCCTGCTTTTTGCACAATCACAATATCAAGTAATCCATCACTAAGGCTTGCTTTGGGCGCAATGATAATGCTGTTGCCAAACTGGTTGCTGTTGGCTATACTTAAAAAAAAAGCATTTGTATTGAATGTTTTTCCGTTGGCTGTAACCTCAAAACGATATGGCTTTGCCTTAAAAAAATTCTTTAAAGTCTCCTTCATATATGTTGATGGGCCGCGTTTTTCCTGCCTCGCAAAATCATGCGAAACCTGGGCATCAAAACCAAGACCACTCAAATGACAACTGTAATGTTCATTAATCATTAATGCATCAACATTGCTTGCATTGCCTGTAAGAATTACATCCATTGCCTTCTTATAATCTTTTGGAATACCGGCAGTAAAAGCCATGCCGTTGCCGGAACCTAATGGAATGATACCAACTTTAATATTTGTTTTTAATAAGTGAGCTGTAATTTGATTGACCGTACCATCACCTCCGCAAATAATAACATCTGTAATATTCTCTGTAATTATTTTTTCTTTTAAAAAGGAATAATTACCGTGTTCATTTGTAGGCAAAACTTCATACTTCTGTTGAAGATTTGTAAGTTGTTTCTGTATATACGTACGAACATCTTTTTTATTTCTTGTACCCGAAATAGGATTAATAAAAATCAAAAAATTGCGGGTTGTCAAAACAGTTCGTTTGTTTTTGTAAGTTAATTATAGGTAGTGTTTTACCATCTCAGCAAAGCGCTGCCCCAAGTGAAGCCGCTACCAAATGCTGCGAGGCAAACCAAGTCGCCTTTTTTTATTTTTCCTGCTTCCCACGCTTCGCACAAAGCTATAGGAATTGATGCAGCAGTTGTGTTGCCGTATTTTTCTATGTTGTTAAACACTTGTTCATCTGTAAGCTGAAGCTTTTGCTGAACATATTGCGCAATGCGTAGATTGGCTTGGTGAGGAATGAGTAGACTTATATCTGTTACTTTTAAATTGTTTTTATCCAGTGCTTCTACAATTACTTCAGGGAATTTTACGATTGCTTTTTTAAATACCGCTGGTCCATCCATAATAGGAAAGTTTTGTCCGTTTTCCAGCATTTCGTGGCTCATAAACATTTCACCTCTTGGGGCATCTACATAATCTGCTAGTTTTTCTTTCAGCCAATGGTTGGCATGTGTACCTGGGTTTGGCATTGCCAGAATTTCTGCGCTCTCTCCATCGCTGTGTAAGTGTGTACTTAAAATTCCTGGCGCTTTAGTTGGTTGCAAAACTACTGCACCGGCGCCATCTCCAAATATTACAGATATGTTTCTTCCCTTTGTTGAAAAGTCTAAACCGAAAGAATGCTTCTCACTTGCAACCAATAAAATGTTTTTGTACATGCCGGTTTTTATAAACTGGTCTGCAACAGATAGCGCATAAACAAAGCCGCTACATTGGTTACGAATATCCAATGCGCCAATTTCTTTCATCTTCATGGCACGTTGTACCAATACGCCACAACCAGGGAAATAATAGTCTGGGCTAAGGGTTGCAAAAATGATGAAATCAACATCCTGAGCCGTTATGCCTGCACGCTCTAATGCAATTTCCGCAGCTTTTACTCCCATCGTTGTGGTGGTTTCTTCTGTGCGGTGAGCATACCTGCGTTCTTGAATACCGGTGCGCTCCTGTATCCATTCATCACTGGTTTCTATATAAGCAGTAAGGTCGTTGTTGGTAACTATGTTTTCAGGAACATACATTCCTATTCCTGCAATTTTCGTGTTAAACATGCAATCGTTTTTAGCACCGCAAATTACAATAAATGTGTGGAAATTGAAACTGTTTCAAACGCAACGAAAAAATAGACAGATTTTGGTCTGTCTATTTTTTAAAATCATGCATTATTGCAATTTTTATTTCACAGTATCCTTCTGTGGCGCATTTAATGAGCTCCACAACATATCTTTTAATTGCAACAGATTATAACCGGTAATAGATGAGAAAAAGATAGAGGTAATGTTTTGCGGTAATTCCTTTTTTATGGCGTCCCGCAGTTCGTCATCAAGCATATCTGCTTTGCTGATCGCTATTACAAAATCCTTTTGCAACATCTCAGGATTATATTCCTGCAGCTCGTTTCGTAATATTTCAAATTCTTTTTTATGGTCTGCACTGTCTGCAGGTATCACAAAAAGTAAAATAGAATTTCTTTCTATATGACGAAGAAAGCGATGACCAAGCCCTTTGCCTTCTGCTGCCCCTTCAATGATACCAGGCAAATCGGCTATACAAAAACTTTTACCGTCTCTATATTCCACCATGCCAAGTTGTGGAACTAAGGTTGTAAAAGCGTAATCTGCAATTTTTGGTTTTGCTGCAGTAACTACTGAAAGAAGTGTTGATTTACCTGCATTAGGAAAACCAACTAAACCAACATCTGCTAATACCTTTAACTCTAAAATTCTGATACCTTCTACTCCATCCTCACCCGGCTGTGCATACTCCGGAGCTTGGTTAGTAGCTGTTTTAAAATTGCTGTTACCCAAGCCGCCACGCCCACCTTTCATTAAAATTACCTCTTCCCCATCATTTAAAATTTCTGCAACTTTTTCACCCGTTTCAGGGTCACGTGCAATAGTTCCAAGCGGTACTTCTATAATAATATCTTTGCCTGATTTTCCGCTTCTTTGTCCGCCTTCGCCATTGCCACCATCATCTGCTAATACATTTTTAAAGTAACGGAGATGCAATAATGTCCATAGTTGCGTATTGCCTTTTAAAATGATATGCGCACCACGCCCGCCATCACCACCATCTGGACCACCTTCTGCAGTAAGTTTGTTGCGCAGAAAATGTTTGCTGCCAGCTCCACCATGACCACTGCGACAAAAAATATTAATCTGGTCTACAAAATTTGATCTTTCCAAAACTTAAAAATTACGTTAGCTGCAAAAATACAAAAAGCATGTTGCATTGAGGGCCTGAGGTTTTGGAGGTACTTTGAATACATGATTTAAAATAAACTTTCAATTGTTATTGAAAGTTCAGAAAATTAATTATCTTTGAATTCTAAAATGTTTTATCTCTTAAAAAGTTAAACATGAATATTCTGGCCTACATAATTTACCTGTTAATCACCTACATAATTACCGTAAAAGTTAGCAAAAATTTATTTAAGAACGGAAGGATTTTTATTATTTCTATTTTAAAAGGTGATGAAGCGCTTACAGATTTTATAAATAAAATTTTACTCGTTGGGTATTACTTGATGAATTTTGGATATGCAACCATCATGCTTCGGTTTTGGAAAACAATTGTAATTTTTACTGAGCTTATTGCAAGTGTGAGTACCATGACGGGGAGAATTGTTTTATCGCTTGCGGTTATGCATTATATCAATATGTACGCCATTACAATCATTGGAAAAAAACAACTTTCAATTCACCATAAAAAATAAATATTATGAAAACAGATTTTAATTTCATCGCTTATGTAATCTATTTACCTGTAATTATTGTGTTGACATGGTATGTTGCACATACAGTTTTTAAAAACAGTAAAGTATTTATGCTTGAAATTTTTAGCGGTAAAGAGGAAATTGCATACTCAACAAATACGCTTTTTGAGACAGGCTTTTATTTGTTGAACCTTGGTTTTGCTTTACTGATAATGGAAGTGAGTTACCAAATTAGCAGCAGCAGAAATTTGCTTGAAATTTTAAGTTCTAAAGTTGGTGGCTTTGCTATTTATTTGGGTATAATGCTATTCTTTAACCTGTATCTCTTCTTTAGGGGAAGAAAAATATCCAAAATAAAAAGTGTTATTCCCAAAGAGGGATAAGAATTTGTAAAACCCATCGAGATCGACAGGAGAAAATGTAGATCTTTTATTTGTAAGTATGTTTTTGATAGGTAAAAAACTTTGAGGTACAATTGTTGATTAAAGATAAAATGCAGAATGGCTGCGGGATAGCAGTGGAAATACTTTTTATGAGCTTTAGCGAATAAAAAGATTGTAACGGATAGCCCGAGCAAATGCGCTAAAAATTTAATAATGTTGAAAGCCCCAAGCCCTAAAATAAAACTATGAAAATAATAATCTTAAGTTTACTAATGGCTTTATTTGGTTGTAATGCTTCAAAGAAAACATTGCCGGCAGATACTGTACCTGCAGGAAGCAAAGTGGGTGCAGATTCGTTGCCCGTATGTGTGAGAGTGTTGATTGAAAAGATAAAAAGTGAACCAGTAACAAGCCCTCCTAGTAAAATTTATAGTTTTATTTACAAAGGCAAAAAGGTATTTTATGTACCAGGTGTTTGCTGTGACCAGTTTAGCGATTTGTACAACGACAGCTGTCGTTTAATGGGTCACCCCGATGGTGGTTTTACAGGAAGAGGTGATGGAAAAATTATAGATTTTGAAACAGAAAAATCTAACGAAAAACTATTGTGGGAAGATACCCGCAAATAGCATTTATCTTTTTGTTTCGTTCCAGGTTTTATAATTAGCAGTTTGTATGTGTCTATCTGCAGGTATTTCAGTTAATGGTTCGCAAGGCTGTAAGCTTTCATGTAAATCTTTTGGTAGTTGCTGGTAAAGTGCGGTGCCTTCTGTTTTCCACGCCAACATTTCATCACTCACTTCTTTTATTTTTTTTGCTGGATTACCAACAATTACGCTTCTGTTTTCAAACACTTCATTTGCTTTTATAAAGCTCAATGCGCCAACAATACATTCGTCTCCAATGATGGCATTGTCCATAATAACTGCATTCATACCAACTAAAGTATTGTTGCCAATTGTAGCGCCATGTATAATGGCACCATGCCCAATATGTGCTCCCTGCTTTAAAACAACCGTTACACCGGGGAACATGTGTACCGTACAATTCTCCTGAACGTTGCAGCCATCTTCAATAATAATTTGCCCCCAATCGCCACGAATGGCTGCGCCTGGGCCAATGTAGCAATCTTTACCAATAGTCACATTGCCTGTTACAGCCGCTTGTGGGTGTACAAATGAAGATGGATGAACCACAGGGATGAAATTATTGAAGGAGTAAATCATAAAAGAATTGAAGTTATTTAAGATAAAAACCTATAAGGTTTTTAAAACCTTATAGGTTTTGGTTGCACCTTTATGCTAA
>JBBREY010000047.1:0-20783 GCA_038225275.1 Chitinophagales bacterium
GATACCCTTCCGCACTTTTGCTCTGCTGCATATCTGCGCTAGAGTCCGAGAAAATTGATGAAAATAATAAATCCATTAATGCTTTTGTTCCTACTAGCGCAGAGATCTAGCGCAGAAATGAGACGTGGCGTATGTGCGATGGCTTTCTCCGCCTTCGTTGGTACCCATACGTCAAATTATTACACGCCGAGGCTTGGTCTTCGACCAGCCGACCAATAAATTAAGAGTCTTCACTTAAAAAGTTACCATCACAAAAACTTAACTATGTAATGAAATAATTTATTTTCAATAAATGAAACCAGAGTATGCACAAGAATGGCCGCAGTTTTTTTCAGCCACCATAAAAGAGTGGATGCCATTATTAAGAGAAGATAAATACAAAAATGTAATTGTTGATTCACTCAAGTTTCTTGTAACGGAAAGTAAGGTTACAATCAATGGTTATGTCATTATGAATAACCACATTCACATCATTTGGCAGGCAAAGGGCAACAACACACTACAAAAAATACAGACTAGTTTTTTAAAACAAACATCAAAAGAGTTTAAGAGACTTTTAGAAGAAGATAAAAATTTAGAAAAATACCAGGTAGATGCAATTGATAGAAAATATAATTTTTGGCAAAGAGATTCCTTAAATATTGAGCTGTATACTGCTACAGTATTTCATCAAAAAATGAACTACATACACTACAATCCCGTGCGGGCAAAGCTTTGTGAGCTACCCGAAGATTATCACTTTTCTTCAGCATTGTTTTACGAAAAAGGCATAGATCATTTTGGGTTCATAGAACATTATATGGGCTGATTTATTCTTCACTAGCTAAGTCGGCTGGTCGAAGTCCAAGCCATGACGTCTCCCGTGAGGATGAGTTAGGTGCACATGATTTTAGTTTTACCAACAAATGCGAAAGTTTACCAACGAAAGCGAACAAGCCTTGGCGTCTCACTTGTTAAGGAGTAGGGTGCACCTAACATTTTAGTTTTACCAACGAAGGCGAAAGGGCACAAATAAACTATCCCTCCCTGCGGGCAACTTTATTAACACCCAAACACAATTTGAATAGTTTATTACTCACCCTTGTTATCATAAAACAATTGTCAATCATAGATATAAATGTTATATTTAATATCTAATCAAAAAAGAATATTATGAAACCACTCATTTCTTCCCGAATTGCAGGTATCATCTATGCTTTGGCCGTTGGATGCTTTGGAATTATTCATTTTATAAAAGCCGATGGTTTAAAATCAAGTGTGCCTGATTTTATCCCCGGCGGAATAATATGGATATACATTACCGGGGCAGGTATGATACTCGCTGCAATAGCAATCATCATCAATAAATTTGCTACCCTAGCCTGTTATTTGCTGGCAGCAATGTTCTTAATTTTTGTATTTACCCTTCATTTAAAACACATTGAAGGAGGAAATTACATAAATGTTTTAAAAGACACTGCGATGGCTATGGCAGCAATTGTTATTGGCAATAATTTATCTCCTAAAGGCCTAAGGCTTTAGGAGAATTTCGTTTAAGAAGATTTAACTTACTAGATCGTGTAGGCATTGCCATAGGTTACATTGATCAGTTATTTCAAAATAATATTAACGCCTTCCTACTAGCCATATAGTGTAGAAATGAGGCGTGGCTTTTGCATATTAGCTTTCTGTGCGGCATGTATTATTCCTACTTCGTTGGTACCCACACTTCAAATTATCAAATGCTACGCATAGTCTTCGGCGAGCCGACAAACTCATCAAAGCTCTCTCATTAAAATATTTTTAGCCAGGTCGGCAGGTAAAAACCTCGCCTTGCCTATTGCAAATATCAGATCATTCTCCTGGAAAAACATTTTCAACAATCTCTCTCTCCACTCCTACAACCCAATTTTATTCATTCGCTTTTCAAAATCCGAATCGCTTTCTATAAACACATCAAAAACTGCGTTTTGCTTGCCAGGCACGTCTTTACCATCATCACCTATATTATATGTGCGGCTCTCTTTAAAAGCTTTTGCGGCAGTACTTTTTAGTGCCTTCACCCAGGGAAAATATTGTTTGCCTTTTATCTTTTTTGTAAGAAAAGTTTTAAGGCTATTTGTAAAAAAATGAGTAAACAAACTTCCAATCTCATTATCTGCAATAGAAGATTGCCCTTGTGTAGATGATGATACCAAAATGCAAACCATGTTATCTTCATCAGTGTACAATTTTTGAGTAAATCTTTTACTCACTGCAACCATTACATCATCGGCAATTGCTAATTCTGTAGCGCTGTTTTTTTTACGGGGATGTTGTACTGTTACACTGCAGCAATCTGCAATAGCAATATTAATTCGGCCGCCATACAGGCGCATGATTTGTAACAGTACTTTTAAATTTTGTGTATTCTCTTCTATAAAATCCATTTTATTAAAATCTGCATTGTTACTATGGTGCCGCATATCTAACTGTGGGTATTTGCTTTTACTGTCTCTCTTGTAACTGAAGCCATGACCTGTAAAGTAAAACACTGTTACATCATTGTATAAACCCATGCTATCAAACGTGGTGAGTAAATTTTTACTGTTGTAATTATCACCTGATATTTCGATGCAGCAAAACTGGTATCCTATATGGCCACAAATTTCTTTAAACGATTTTCTTACCGCAGCAGCATCTTTTACACATCCTACTTTTAGGTCAGGATCATGGGTATTTGACATCAGGATCAATACAAGACTATTTTCCTTATCATCCTTTAGGTCAGCAATTTCTTTCTTAAAACTTGTCAATACAGATAAAAAATTCTCTTGTAGTTTTTCCATAATGTTAGCTTAATGGTTTTATTAATTATAAAAACGGAAGTATAAATTAAATAATATAAGCAAGAAAATTTAAATTATTTTTAATGTGTCTACCCGAGTTGAATAATCAAAATAAAAACTAACCAATGCTAAAAATTGCTGCACGCTTGATATTGATTTTTTTGTACAGCAGCGCAAATGCACAGACCGCTAAGATAGACAGTATAAAAAAATTATTAATAACAGAAACTATAGACAGCAACAGGGTAACACTGCTTTGGAAACTCGGCGAGCAGTACCAGTTTTTTAAACCTGATACAACTATATTATTAGCGCAGGAAGCACAACTACTTGCAAGCCGGATAAAATTTGTAGAAGGTGAAAGCAAGTCTTTTGCTATAATGGCCACAGGACAATATTTATTGGGAAACTACACTGCATCGCTTAACAATTACATGCAGAAATTAAAAATAGAAGAAAAGCGAAGCAGTGTTCGCAATTATGCAAGCGCCTTAAATAATATTGGGCTCATGTATATTTTGTTGGCTGACTACAAAGCTGCGTTAAATTATTTGTACAGGGCGGACTCAATTATTAATGCCGTAGGCGGCGTTGCAAAAAAAGATTTAAAAATTAATATTCTTACCAATCTCGGAGAAACTTATTACCGCATGAAAAGACAGGATTCTGCAAAACACTATTTTTCCGAATCTTTAAACATTGCAATGCTGAATAATAATATTTATATGCAGGGAGTTGCATTTTTGGGTCTTGGCAATGTTTACGCTGGCGAAAGAAATGACGGTAAAGCATTGGCAAATTACCGACTGGCGCTCGGTATATTAAATGATGGAACAAACAATGATATGCTTTGCGAAACAGCACTTGGCTTTGCAAATGTTTTTCAAAATGATGCACAACAGGATTCTGCATTCCACTATGCAATGCTCGCATACACTGTTGCCAACAGGGATGGATTTTTAAGCCGGGAACTTGATGCAGCAAATTTTTTAAGTATCTATTATAAAAAACAAAAGCGGTTTGATAGTGCGTTTGTTTACATGGAGCATGCAGGCATGCTACAAGATTCTTTGAAGGGCCAGGCAAAAACCAGAGAAGCAATGATTATAAGCAGCAATGAGCAAACGAGACAGGCTGAAATAGCAGCACAAAATGTGCTTGACAAACAATCAAGACTGCAACAATTGCAAATACTGGCTATCTGTCTTTTTATTCCTACATTTTTAATTATAACAGTTGCCATTAGCAGAATAAGAATTCACAGAAACATTGTACGCTTTATGGGAGTAGTTTCTTTGCTATTGATTTTTGAATTTATCATTTTGCTGTTGCACCCGCTCATTGAACAGATTATGCACCACAACAAAGTTTATGAGTTATTGCTTTTAGTATTCATAGGCGCAGGTCTTGTTCCCTTGCACCATCGATTAGAACATTTGGTTTTAGAAAAACTTATGAAGAATAAAATTAATGCTAAAATAGAAATGGAGGAAAAAGAAGAAGCGTCGCTCGCAACGATGTATGAAGAAAAATATATTGACATGGATGAGTTAGAGGAAAAAACAATTCCATCTCTGTTGGGAAATACATTTGATGAAAATGTAAAATCATCTCCCGAAATTCTAAATTTGGGAGATGACAAAAATCTGAATAATTAATTTGAAGGCAGTACTGGCTTTAAAATTGCTTTTTTAAGAGGAGCTTTTTTTGCAGGCGCTGCTTTCTTTGCAGGCGCTGCTTTCTTTGCAGGCGCAGCCTTCTTTGCAGGTGCAGCTTTCTTTGCAGGTTCAGCTTGCTTTGCAGGCGCAGCTTTCTTTGCAGGTGCTGGTTTTTTTGGTGCTGCTTTTTTTGTAGGTGCTGCCTTCTTTGCAGGTGCAGCTTTCTTTTTCGTAGCCATAATTTAATGTTTTAGTTAACTAAATATAACTATTTATTTTAATAGTAAAAGTTCTCTGCGTATGAAAAATTATTTTTTGGTCATGCACTGCTGCAAAAGAAATCACTCAGACTAAATTTAAAAGATAAAAAATAGCGGAGAGCAAATAAAAACGCTGAAATCACTTCTGTGATTAAAAGAAATGTTGGCATTGGCAAAATTATTTTACCCATTAACTGCTTTTAAAAAAATCTATATACTTGTGCAGTGCAAAATGTTGACGGGACTATTACAGTTGATTGGAAGACTACCGCTGAAAATAATATTAAAAAATACGTTGTAGAAAAGAGCGCTGACGCCATTAACTTTAATACCATAGGAACGAAGAATATATTAATGAATAATGGCACTGCAGCGACCTATAATTTTAAGGATGAATTTCCTTTTGAAGGTAAAAATTTTTATAGAATTAAGATCGAGTATTTAAACGGCGACATAAAATACAGTCACGTAGTAAAAATAGCTATTGATAAAACTGTTCCGGGAATTAGCCTATATCCAAATCCTATTGTTGGTAGATCTTTGAACCTTTACTTCGCTCCTCAATTTTTTGGAAATTATAATATCACTATTGTAAACGAAATCGGCCAAACGATATGGTCCGGTAAGATTTTGTGCGACAACAACAGCGGAAGAAAGTTTTCAGTTGAACTTCCTAAAAATATAGCCGCAGGCAAATACCATCTTTCAATGTCAGATAGTAGTGGTAAGTCATTTAAAACTGCTTTGCTACTATTGTAAAATAAAAATTATACTGGAGCGCTTTAAATAGTGTACCAAATAATAAGTGGTGACAAATGCTAACGTTTAATTCGTTAAACTGCAGAAAGTATTAACAGACGACAGAAGTTGATAACCCATTATTTACTGAAATTTTTGTACAATAAATAAAAGGTTTCTTTACATGTATATTGGAAAAATTATGACGCAAACAATTTCAAAAAAGTATATCAGATTTATCGCTCCCTCAGTACTTTTTAAAAGAGTTATCCATTGCATCGCATTCCTAATTATTCTCAACGTAAAAAGGAATATTTGCAGTTGCTACATTGTTGTGTCCGTCTGTTGCATAAACAAAGACCCTGTATGCACCTTCTTTTAAGGGAGCACGCATGGTTATATTGCCATTGGCTTTGTCATTAAAAAATGCGTTCATTATTGCAGGTGATTTATCTTCCCTGTCTCCTCCCTGGCTTAGTGTTACAGGTTCCGGCAGTATCTCAAACCGGTAAGTAAGTCTATCATTTTCAGGGTCGGTTACTACTGCAGACAACGGCAACATAACACCCGGCTTTAAATAAATATTGTCGTTGGCCTTTTGCTTGTTTAATTGAAGTGAATATAAATGCGGTGCCTTATTAACAGGCCAGCCTCCCGTCCATAAATACTGAATAACATTCATTACTTCAGATGATTCTCCAGCTTCTGTAAACAAGCCATACCATGTTGGTGTGCGCTCCTGCTTTTGTCCCCATAAAAACACATAAGAGCCGAGACATTTAGCTCTATCCTTTTCTATTCCATATTCATAACGGCTTTTGTAGACTGCTGCCTTTTCGCTGCTCGTTTCTTCAATGGCAGATTTCCAGGGTGTCTGCAAACATTCCCAGTGCCCCGTAGGCCCCCATTCTGTAACCATGTAAGCACCTTCCCATTTTGCTTCAACTATTTCTTTGGGCAAACTTGCAAGACCACCATAAGTGTTTACAGATAAAAAATCTATCTCTTTACCTGCTGCTTTTATATATTCCACCTCCTTTTTATTAATGCCTGCAAGTACTGTCGTTACAGGGTGATTGGGATCAATCTCGTGTATCATCACCGCAATATCATTTACTGCAGTCCATACTTTTGGATTTTTATAATCAAGGTTTAATTCATTGCCAATACCCCAAGCAAGCAAGGCAGGATAATCCTTTAATTTCAACACGGCTGCCTTTATTTGCTCAAATTGTTTTTTAACTGCTGCACTGTCATCGTAATTAAAGCCATGCCTTTCAGGAGTTACCCTCAAGCCCATTAAAACCGTCAATCCGTATTTTTCTGCAGAGTCAAGAATTTTATTGCCGTCGTTGCTGTCCCATGTTCTAATAGAGTTTCCGCCGCAGGCAACCAATTGTTTTAAATACCTACTGCCGCCTGCACCTTTTACAAAATAGGGTTTACCCTTTCTCATAAACTGCCAGTTATTATTCTCTTGTTTTATAACTACTTTAATGGGCTTTTTATTTGTCTGCGCAAAGGAAGTTGGTAGGTGTAAAAAAAAGAGAATCCCTGCTAATAGCAGCAATTTAGTTTTAGGCATTATATAAAAAATTATGAATTTTTTGATGGCAGTGGTACTTATGTGTAGTCAGTTTTAGTGGCTCTTTATCCAGCCGCCATCAACCGCCAATGATTGACCGGTAATATAACTTGCCTGCGAACTCACTAAGAATGCGGCAGCAGCGGCAAATTCTTCTGGTGTACCAAATCTTTTCATCGGGATGGTTTCTTTTACCTCATTCACTTTTGGATTTTTGTCAATGAGCCCTTGCAGCCTATTTGTGCTTGTGTAGCCGGGCAAAATGTTGTTGACTGTAATACCGTGTATGGCCACTTCGTTTGATAAACTTTTTACAAGCCCCAACAAACTTGTGCGTACTGCATTAGATGAAATAAGATTGTCTGCAGGCTGTTTTACCGCAACAGATGTGATGGTTAAAATGCGCCCCCAACCCTTAGTCTTCATACCTGGCAATACCTGTTGAATAATATCTACAGCGCTAAGGAAAAGCAAATTGTAAATATTTTTCCAGTCTTCTAAATTAAACTGTTCAAACGGCCCGGCAGCAGGCCCACCTGTATTGGTAACTAAAATTTCTATTGCACCAAATTTTTCTACACTCTGCTCAACTAAATTCTTGCGTTGCGCTTCGTTTGTAATATCACATATTACAGATAAGACGCTGTTTTGTGCAGTAGCATTTATTTCCTTTTCTGTAGCAGCCAAAGCTGCTGCATCTGTACCGCATATGATTACTTTAGCACCTTCTTTTGCCAATGCAAGTGCTACTGCTTTCCCCAAACCTTTGCTTGATGCAAGCACGAGCGCTACCTTATCTTTTATTCCTAAATCCATTATAATTGTTTTGCTGTTAGCACATATTATTTTCTCAAATAAGCATCCGATCCATCAATCCAATCTTGCCTTGGCGGCGCAAAAGTATCTGTCTCCACAACTTTGCCAATCATCAATGCTTTGTGCCTGCGGTTACCGGGAATAATGATTGAATCACCGGCCATTAAATCAATGTGCTCATCTTCCTTATCATCAAACCAAAAACGAAGTGTACCTTCTATAACTTCTGTTACCTGCTCATTTTCGTGTGAGTGCCATGGCACCGTAAACCCATCTTCAAACTCCATTTTGGCAATCATTATTTTTTCGCCATAAATGAATTGCCTTTTCATTTTTTCATTCACTTGGTCTACAGGAATATTATTCCAATTAATTTTTTGCATGTTGTTATTGATTTATAAAATAGATAATATTTTTTCTTCTACCGGTACTAGCCAGTTGCTTTTGTCTTCAATGGTACCAGCCCTTAAACCGGTTATTTCATTGTACAACATCGTACTTATTTTTTCTGTATCCGTTGGTAAAACCATGTGTACATCACCATGTGTAATTTCCGCAATATGCGAAACCACTGCTGCTGTGCCTGCACCAAAAGCTTCTTTTAAAGTATTGTTTTTATGTGCTTCCAGTATTTCATCAATATAAATATCCCTTACCTCTACTTTTATATTTTTCTCTTTTAAAATATCCATAAAATAAGTTCTGGTTGTGCCTTTTAAAACTGCACCGGAAAGTTGGGGCGTAATAACCGTATCGCCAATTACAAAGAACAGGTTCATCATTCCTGCCTCCTGTATTTTTTTAAATGCAGGACTTTCAAGCCAGATAATTTGATCGTAACCATTTTGTTTTGCAAGCTGTCCCGCTTTTAAAGAAGCTGCATAATTACCGCCAGTCTTTGCTTCGCCCGTGCCACCAGGTACGGCTCTTATATAAGTTTGTTCAGTAATTAATTTTACAGGCTTATTAAAATATGGTTGCGCAGGTGCTGCATAAATATAAAATATATAACTGCTGGATGGCGTAACACCCAATGAGCTTTCTGTTGCAACCATTGTGGGACGCAGGTACAAAGCGCTGCCATTTTCTTTTGGTATCCAGTTTTTTTCGCAGAGCGTAATGGCTTTTAACGCATCTAAAAACATTTCCTGCGGCACTGTGGGCATGCACATTCTTTCAGCAGAAAGATTAAAACGTTCGATATTTAAATCAGGCCGAAGTAATTTGGGGATGCCATCAATACCAATGCTTGCTTTCATTCCTTCAAAAATACACTGGCAATATTGCAATGCTTTTGATTGTGGATCTAGCATTATCGGCTGGTAAGGAACAATTCTAAAGTTCCCCCATTCACCATCATCATACTCCATCATAAACATATGATCGGATGTATATTTCCCAAAAGGGATATCATTAAAATCTATTTCTGAAAGTCTAGAATTGTTGGTGTATGTAATTGGGATATTCATGCAGGCTTCGTTTCAAAAAAATTTATAAAATAAAACTGATTTCAATTTACTTGCAAAGTAATTTAAAATGTACAAAATAAACTTGCGAAAATGCTAGCAAATAAAACTGTTTAGCGTAAGAGAAGATGTTTTATCTTATTTAGTAATTTAGTTAACCTCACACAACCTTAACGGCATGGTTATCGTATGTGAGTGCACTATGCGTATTTTACAATTTATTATTACAACAGGGTTTTTAATTTACCTCACTGGTTGTGCAAGTATGAAACCTGCTGATTTTGCAAAAGGAAATCCAAAATCAGACCCTATAAAATTTTTTATCGGCAAAACCCATTCTGATGGTGTTGTTGAAAACCATGGAGGTAAACCTACAGCCCGCATAACGACACAAACAGAGGGAACACTCACAAATGGCAAAATTAAAATAGAGCAGAATCTTTATCCCGAAGGCGGAAAGAAAAACCATCGATCATGGGAATTGCAGCAGATAGATGAACACCATGTAGATGCCACAGCCAATGATATTGATGGTACTGCGCATGGACTGTTGTATGGCAATAATTTTAGCTGGACTTTTAGGCTAAAACTTTCGGAAAGAAAATTTATTAAACACCTGCGCATGTCGCAGAATATGTATTTGATGGCTGATGGAAAATCAATGATCATCCGCAGTGTGTTGCGCAAATTTGGGTTCATTGTTGTTCAGATAACGGAAGAGTTTCAGAAAGATTAAATTTTGCAAACGCTCTTTAAAAATTTACAGCATTATACCATGTGATCATTTAATCATTTCTTTAAATAGAACCCAAGGTGGCTTCATCCCATAGTTTCACACCTCCATGAATACCATCAAGATTAGTGGCCATTTTAATATTTTCAGGAAATTTGCCGGTTAATTCGGCAGCATTACCGCCGCCAATATACAGTCTGTCGTAATTAAAAACCGTCTGTAAAATGACCACTACTTTCTGTATTCTCTTGTTCCATTTTTTCTTACCACAATGTTCAAATGCTTTTTGACCGCAATATTCATCATAAGTAAGATTTTTAGAAACCGGATGGTGCGCTATTTCAAAATGAGGCAGCAATTTTCCATCCACTAAAAATGCAGTGCCAAACCCTGTACCCAAAGTAATCATCATTTCAAAACCTATTCCACTTACAACACCCAATCCCTGCATGTCTGCATCGTTTAATACTCTTGCAGGACAGCCAAGACTCTCAGTCAATATTTTATCAAAATCTACATTTTTCCATGATTGATTATCAAGATTAGGAGCAGTATACACAACGCCATTTTTTACAAGACCGGGAAAACCAGCAGATGCTTTTGTATAGCCCTGTAAAGTTTTACTTAATTGCATGATGGTTTCAACAACAGCCTTTGGGGTAGCGGGTTTTGGTGTTACCAGTTTTTCATATTCCTTCAGTAGTTTTCCTCCTGCATCAAGCAATGTTGCTTTTATATGAGAGCCGCCAATATCTATTGATAAAATTTTATCATCTGGAGATAGCATACTTTTTGTTTATAATTTAAAATTAATTTAAGAAAACAATATCTGCAAACTGCGAGCCGTTATTTTGTACTGCAAAGCATGTTGTATTTTCAAACTTATAATCATTTTTATGGATAATGCCGAAGAACTGAGACTTGCAGAAAATGCTTTGAAAGAAATTCCCTTAGAAAAATGGGGACCATACCTGAGCGAAAGACAATGGGGTACAGTAAGGGAAGATTATAGCGAAGATGGTGATGCTTGGAATTATTTTACACATGACCACGCAAGAAGCAGGACTTATTTGTGGGGCGAAGATGGTATTGGAGGTTTGTGCGACCGTGCACAGGATATTTGCTTTGCGCTCACAATGTGGAATGGCAAGGACGCCATCCTAAAAGAAAGATTGTTCGGACTTACCAATCATGAAGGGAACCACGGCGAAGATGTAAAGGAATTATATTATCACCTGGATAATATTCCTTCGCACTATTACATGAAGTATCTATACAAATATCCAATAAATGGATTCCCTTACAATGACCTGCTTAGTAAAAACGCAGCACGCAACAAACACGAAGCTGAATACGAAATTTTAGATACGGGTATTTTTGATAACAATAATTACTTTGATGTATTTATAACTTATGCAAAAAATGATACTGAAGATATTTCTATAAAAATAGAAGTGGTAAATCGTAGTAATAATGCGGCTTCTATAACTTTATTACCTACACTTTGGTTTTACAACAGATGGCAATATGACGGCTTGGCCACTAAACCATTGTTATCACTTGCTGATCCTAATTGCGTAAAAGTTACACATGAAAGAACAGGGATTTATTATTTTTATTTTAAAGATTCTAACGAAAGTTTATTTACAGAAAATGAAACCAACAACGAAAAGATATTTGGTACAGCCAATGAATCCATCTTTGTAAAAGATGCTTTTCATGATGCTATTATTACAGGAAAAAACAGAAAAGAATTAGCAGCAAAAAAACAAGGAACAAAATTTGCAACAGTTTACGAGCGTACCATTGCGCCAGGTGAAAATGAAATTATCTTATTACGGTTATCAGATAAAATTTTACAGGATCCATTTGAAGAAGGGGAACAAATTTTTGAACAAAGAAAAAGAGAAGCCGATAAATTTTACAGTAAAATTATTGGCCAACAAAATGAGGAACTGGCGGCAATACAAAGAACTGCCTTTGCAGGACTGCTATGGAATAAACAATTTTATCATTTTGATATTGAACGCTGGCTAAATAAATCAACAGGAAATTCCTCACCAGAAACCAATCGGTTGAGTGGACGAAATTCTAAATGGACAACACTAAAAAATCAGGATGTAATTTCTATGCCTGATAAGTGGGAATATCCCTGGTATGCCGCATGGGACGGAGCTTTTCATGCTATCTCAATGTCGCTTATTGATCCTGTATTTGCAAAAAACCAATTGCTTTTGTTAATGAGAGAATGGTATATGAACCCTGCCGGACAATTGCCGGCCTACGAATGGGATTTTGGTGATGTGAACCCTCCCGTACATGCATTTGCAGCGTTAGAAATTTTTCATATTGACAAAAAAACAACCGGGAAACCTGATATTATTTTTATTAAAAAAATATTTCAAAAGCTGATTATAAACTTTACATGGTGGGTAAACCGAAAAGATGCAAACGGCAATAATATTTTTGAAGGAGGGTTTTTAGGTTTGGACAATATCAGCATTTTTAACAGAAATATTCCCTTGGATAAAAACGTAGTATTGGAGCAAACGGACGGCACTGCGTGGATGGGAATGTATGCACTAAATATGATGGATATTGCCATTGAAATTGCTATGCATGACGACGCCTTTGAAGACATGGCAACAAAGTTTTATGAACATTTTGTAATTATTTCTGCTGCTTTAAATGAACTTGGTTTGTGGAATGAGGAAGACAATTTTTTCTATGATGTACTTGCAGTGAGCGGTTGTCCTGTAGCACCTTTGCGGGTGCGATCTGTTGTTGGATTGGCTCCATTATTTGCTGTATCAGTAATTGAAATACACGAAACTGATAAATTAAAAGATTTTAAAAAAAGAATACAGTGGTATCGGAAATACCGAAATGAAAAGAAGAAATATTTACCGGGAGAAAAGCATATGCACAGCGATGATATGATGCTCTCATTGATACACAAAGAAAAACTCGCAACGCTTTTAAAAGTATTCTTAAATGAAGAAGAATTTTTATCCCCCGGTGGCATTCGTTCATTGTCTAAATTTTATGAAAAGAATCCATACAGTATATCCATAAACAATAAAGACTACAGCATTCAATATAATCCTGCAGATTCTACATCGGGTATGTATGGAGGAAATTCAAACTGGCGAGGTCCGGTATGGATGCCTATTAATTATCTTTTTATAAAAGCTTTAAAGAAATATGGTACATTTTATGGCGATTCACTTCAGGTTGAATATCCATTGGGCTCGGGTAAAGATTACACATTAACCCAAGTGGCGGATATGATTACAGAACGTATTGTAAGTATTTTTAAAAAAGATGAAAATAATGACAGGCCTTTATTTGCAGAATACAATTCGTTCTATAAAAATGAAGGAAATAATTTAATGCTCTTTCACGAATATTTTAATGGAGATACATTGAAAGGATTGGGCGCATCACATCAAACAGGCTGGACTGCACTTTTATTAAATTTAATGATGGAATAAAACTACAGAACTGCACTTTCACCCTTTCATCATCGTAAACAATAGCTATTGCTTTGTGCAATAATAAGCATAAAGTTTTGGCACATATACAATTAAGCTTTTGGCAAATGTTTTGATAATTATACCATTAAAAAATCTAATTGAATATCAGCATTATTTTAAAATCCACTTATAAAATTTGTCCGGTAAGTTTTTACATTCAACTACCATACACGAAATAAGTACAAAAAAAACTTCAATGGTAGACGATCGTAAATCTAACAATCTGTACAGACAACTATCTAAAGCTATTTTTTTAGCGGCGGGTATTGTAATGTTGTTGTTTTTAATTTATAAAATGATAAGTGTGGTGTTGTTGCTCCTGTTCGCCTTTGTACTTGCAGTTGCTATAAACAAACCAATAACAAATTTGGAAAAGAAGAACGTAAAAAGAGCATGGGCCACAACAATTGTTTTTGTTTTAATACTGCTCTCATTTGTTTCAATTGCTGTATTTGTAGGGCCAAAAATAAATGACCAAATTTCAGTGCTGATCAGCAATTTACCTTTGTATGCCACACAGGCTTCTAACACCGTTAGTTCATGGTTTAGCAATTACCCTGATCTGCAAAAAGAAATTAAACTTGATCCCGCTAAGCTTTCATCGTTGTTACCTTCCATACCAAAAACATTGATGCAGGTGGGCTCACTGTCGCTTTCAATTTTAGCACAGTTACTAGTTGTAATCGTATTTATAAGCATGGTCGCTTACATGGTAACAAGCCCTCGCCCAATGTTTGAATTGTACTTACTCAGTTTTCCGCCAGCCAAGCGTGATAAAGCCACCGTAGCTTTTACAAGAATTTCGATGATGATAAGCGGTTGGATGAGGTCTATATTAATTGGTGGGGTCATCAATGCAATAGCAGCTACAATTTTTTTAAACATAATGGGTGTGCCCGGTGCATTTGTTTGGGGAGCGCTTGCCTTTTTTACGGAGTTTATTCCACGAATCGGCTTTTTTATTAAAGCTATACCTCCTATTCTAATAGCACTTTCAGTAAATGGTACAACGGCAATTTGGGTATCGGCTTTCTATTTAGCGTCTGATGAGTTGATGGCAGATTTTATAATGCCAAAGGTTCGTTCCAACACTATGAAGATTCATCCTGTTTCAATACTTTTTGCGGTAATGGCAATGGGTGTTGCGTTTGGTTTTATTGGTTTGTTATTAGCTACGCCACTCACAGGCATCATCAAAGCTTATTACGAAGTATTTTGGGTAAATAAATTTGAAGATGATAAACTAATGGGCCAGCGCATCCAAAATATGATGTATCCCAACGGTGCACCTGAAGTTAAAATAGCTGCCGAATAATAAGGATTGAATTTTCTCAAAAAAAGGGATAGCTTTTTAAAGCAATTCTTTACCAGTTTCTTGTTTCTGCCAAAAATTGTCCTTTCACAATTTTACTTATCTTCAAAAAAATTATTAGAACTAAGATGCTGGTAAAAACTTTTGGCAGTGCTGTGTATGGTGTGGAAGCAATAACGATAACGGTGGAAGTGAATGTTACGAACCAAGGTCAACATTATTTTATTGTAGGACTGCCAGATAATGCAGTGAAGGAAAGTTTGCAGCGTGTAGAGAGCGCTATAAAGAGCAACCATTATTATATGCCACGTACCAAATTAGTGGTTAATCTTGCTCCTGCCGATATTAAAAAAACCGGTTCTGCTTTTGATCTGCCAATTGCCATTGGCACACTAGGCGCTACCGAACAAATTGAAAACCCAGAGCGATTGGAGAAATTTGTAATAATGGGTGAACTTAGTCTGGATGGTGAAGTTCGGCCGATTAAAGGCGCACTGCCGATTGCTATACAGGCCCGTAAAGAAGGTTTTGAAGGATTAATATTACCATTAGCAAACGCACGTGAGGCTGCCATGGTAAATAATTTAAAAGTTTTTGGTGTTACACATATAAATGAAGTGATCGAGTTTTTTAAAGATGAAAAATCGCTCGTTCAAACTGTGGTTGATACCCGTGCAGAATTTGCAAATGCACAAAGCGATTTTGATATAGACTTTAGCGATGTAAAAGGACAGGAGAATATAAAACGTGCATTGGAAATTGCAGCAGCCGGTGGCCACAATGCAATATTGATAGGACCTCCGGGCGCAGGCAAAACAATGCTTGCTAAAAGACTGCCGACTATTTTGCCACCATTGAGTTTACACGAAGCATTAGAGACAACTAAAATTCACAGTGTTGCAGGCAAACTTCCGGAGAATGCAACCATTGTAAGTAAGCGCCCGTTTCGCAGTCCGCACCATACTATTTCAGATGTTGCGCTCGTCGGCGGCGGTGGTAACCCACAACCAGGTGAAATTTCATTGGCGCATAATGGAGTGTTGTTTTTAGATGAATTGCCGGAGTTTAAGAGAACGGTATTGGAAGTAATGCGCCAGCCGATGGAAGAGAGAAAGGTAACTATCAGCCGGGCGAAAGTGGCTTTGGATTTTCCTGCAAGCTTTATGCTCATTGCATCTATGAACCCCTGCCCTTGCGGTTATTTTAATCACCCCGAAAAAGAATGCAGCTGCGGACCGGGCATTGTACAAAAATATTTAAGTAGAATATCAGGCCCATTGTTGGATAGAATTGATTTGCATGTAGAAGTTACTCCAGTTGCTTTCAGTGAAATGCAATCAGTAAAAGAGTACGAAAAAAGCGAAGTTATTAGGGCGAGAGTTGTAGCAGCAAGAGAAATACAGGCAGCCCGTTACAAAGAAAAGGTAGGCGTATATGCCAATGCACAAATAAGCAGCAAAACGCTGAGAGAAGTTTGTATTATTTCTACCGCAGGTGCCAATTTATTAAAAATTGCCATGGAGAAATTAAACCTTTCGGCCCGTGCTTACGATCGTATTTTAAAAGTGAGCCGCACCATCGCAGACCTTGCAGCATCTGCCGATATTAAACCTGAACATCTTGCAGAAGCAATACAATATAGAAGTTTGGATAGAGAAGGTTGGGGAGCATAACGAAGTTGTTACAATTGAATTCCTCAAAATTTGAATATTGATTATTGAGTGATGAGCATTGAACATAAAATCAAGATAACGCTCAATAAACAATGTTCAATCCTCAAGGTTCAAGTAGAGAAGAAGCCTATAAACTTTTTGCCAATCTAAAAAAAATGAAAGGCTAATAATATTTTTTAAAAATATTATTAGCCAAACTAAAACTTAGCCATATTTAACTTCGGTGGCGTCGCACATTTCAACTTCACATTACTATTTAACATTTATTATGCAACAGGAATTTGCCCTTCTACCAAAACATAAATTAAAAATTATTTTACAGTTTCGTCAGTAATTATTGGCAAGGCATTTTCTTTCCGCTTCTTTCGCAGCAACCATATTTCTCCCTTGTGCCTTGTTGGCACCTGGTCGCCAATTAATTTACCCCAAGGTTTCATATCAGGTAATCTATCAAAAATGATCTTTAAAATTGCCAAAAAGGGAATAGATAAAAACATACCCGCCACGCCCCACAATGCACCACCGAGCAACACAACCACCAAAGAAAAAAATGCATTGATTTTTACTCTTGATGATACTAAAAAAGGTACTAGAAAATTATTATCTATAAATTGTATTAAACTATAGGCGCCTATTATTAGCAGCGGAGTTGTAAATCCATCTTTAGAAATCGATACAATAATAATGGGCAAAGCAATTGCTATTAGTCCGCCAATGTAAGGAAGCATATTTAGCAATGCACCAAGTACGCCAAGCAAAACCGCATATTGAACCCCTAAAATTAACAGAGCAGTTGTGTTAAGTACGGCTACAACCAACGCTTCTAAAAGTAAACCAACCATATAGCTTTGAATGGCGGACTTAGTCTCTGTTAATACATCTGAAACTTTTTCTGAATTTTCTTCAGCAAATATTTCATGAAAAAAATTAACGATCAACTTTTTATAAAACAGTAATAAAAATACATAAATAGGGACTAAAAAAATAACACCAATGGTACCCAAAAGACCTCCAAGCGCACTGCCAAAAAAAGACTTACTGTTGTTGAGTGCATCAGTAATAGCTTTTTGCTGTTTTACCACAGGGACATTAAATTTTACTGCAATCCAGTTATGCAGATCCATTAAATGTTCATTAAATTTTTGTTTTAATATTGGAAGGTTATCTCCAAAACTCATTACCTGCGTACTTATAAAGTAGATAATTCCACTGACAACAACTGTAGCAAGTAAAAGAGCTATCACAATAGCCAGAATTCTTTTAACACCTTTGCGCTGCAGTTTACCTACCAAGGGATTTAAAAGAATAGCTATTATGAGTGAAAAAGCTATAGGAGCAAGGATACTTTTTAAAGTAAACAGTGCAAATGTCAGCAGTATAAGCCCAAAAAGAATGATGGTACTTTTTATATAAAAAGGATATTGCCTGGTAGAAATGTTCATATAGTTATTTTGATGCTTGTAATTTATATACAGTTTTTTAATTTACAAGAAGAGCAACATAAATGCCAAATAAGCATTTATATCAAAACTATTATATAACATTCTTGCCTTTCCGTCATTTTTCACGAAGTTGCACTCAATTTGATGTTTCAACAAGAACATTTCTGCTTTACACTTAATTTTTACAATGAAAATATTATTAAAATACCTAAAGCCCTACAAAGGGCTGATGATCTTTACACTTTGCTTAGCTGCCATTAATATCAGCTTTTCGTTGGTTGATCCAATCATTCTTGGTAAGCTGGTAAACCTTGCAGGCCAGCATCAAAAGCCCTTAAGCGCAATGAGCAGCCACGACTTTTTCTTTTCTTTCTCCAAACCGTATTATGGTGTAGCTGCTTTATTAATTGCATCTATCACAGTAGCGATGATAAGTAGAATTGCCAAAGCATTTCAGGATTATTTTTTGACTACCATCACTCAAAAATTTGGTGCAACGGTTTTCACGGATGGGTTACAACACGCTATGAAACTTCCTTATCAGGATTTTGAAGACCAGCGCAGTGGTGAGACTTTGAGTATACTTTCAAAAGTTAGAATTGATACTGAAAAGTTTATAGCTGCATTTATCAATATTCTTTTCCCGGTAGTTGTTGGGATAATCATTGTAGCAGTTTATTCCACAAGAATTGATGGTAAACTTCCGTTCATTTATTTTGGCGGAATTATATTACTCATCATTATTACAAATTTGCTCAGCAAGAAAATAAAATCTATTCAAAAAAGAATTGTCGCAGAAACCACATCTCTTGCAGGTGCTACAACAGAATCGCTAAGAAATATAGAGCTAGTAAAAAGTCTTGGTCTTACGGGACAGGAAGTAAAACGTTTAAATAAAAATACTTTTAAAATTTTAGGGCTGGAACTTAACAAAGTAAAACGCACCCGAACCATAAGCTTTATACAAGGCACTTTTGTAAATACACTTCGTCAGGTAATTTTATTTATGTTGATGTACCTCATTTTTAAAAATGACATGAACGCCGGTCAGTTAGTAACCATGCAGGTTTTCTCATTCTTCGTTTTTGGTCCACTACAGGAAATCGGGAACATCATCGTTTCTTATAGGGAAGCTGAAGCCTCGTTAAATAATTTTGATGCCTTGATGATGAAAGCACCGGAACCAACAGCTGAAAATCCTACACACATTGGTTTTATAAATTCGTTGCATTTCGATCATGTTGGTTTTAAACACCAAACAGCTTCGGTAAAAGCCATTGATGATATTAGTTTTACGGCGAACATTGGCGAAACTATTGCGTTTGTTGGTCCATCGGGCAGTGGGAAATCTACCTTAATGAAATTGCTTGTTGGACTTTACAGGCCACAGGATGGAAGAATTTTATACAATGGCATTGAAGAAAAAAGTATCAGCTTTGAAGACCTTCGCAGCCAGGTAGGCTTTGTAACCCAAGATACAAATTTGTTTAGCGGGAGCATACGAGAAAATTTAGCGTTTGTAAACCCAAGTGCAACAGAAGCAGAAATGAATGAGGTATTGGTAAAGGCAAGTGCCACCACATTATTGGCAAAAGCAGAAAAAGGTTTAGATACGATGCTCGGCGAAGGTGGCTTAAAATTAAGTGGTGGAGAAAAGCAAAGAATTTCTATTGCACGAGCCCTAATTCGCAAACCTAAATTACTCATATTTGATGAAGCTACGTCTGCATTGGATTCACTTACAGAAGAACAGATAACAGATACCATTAGAGAAATATCTGCACTTAAAGAGCAGATAACTATTTTAATTGCACACCGGTTGAGTACCATTATGCATGCAGACAGAATTTACGTTTTAGAAAAAGGCGAAGTGGTTGAAACAGGAACACATGAAGCATTGTTAGAAGAGAAAGGACTGTATTATGCTATGTGGCGCCAACAGATCGGAGAAAGAAAGAAAACAGCAGCTGCTAATAATTCAGAGGGAGGCGAACAAACCAAACGAGCTTAAAACTGAGTGTAATTTTAAAACCTTAACTCTTTACCATGACTGCAATACAAATTTTAGGCTTAACAGCCGGTACTATCACATCCTTCACTTTCATACCTCAAGTGATTCAGATTTGGAAAACAAAATCTGCGAAAGATATTTCTATTGTTATGTTGCTATTGCTGATTGTTGGCGTATCAATGTGGCTCAGTTATGGTATCCTTGTAAAAGATGCCGCCATTATTTATACAAACAGCATGGTGCTTGCAATGAGTTTGATTATGCTCTTTTTTAAATTTAAGTTTAAGCAATAGTGATGTTATGAAAGAAGAAAAAAAATTACCTACGCCCAATGCGTTGTGGAGCATGCTTACTATGAAGTGCCCAAGGTGCAGGCGTGGAGAAATGTTTAATAGTAACAGCTCATACAGAAAACTGTCTTTAAAAAATATTTTTGCAATGCCTGAAAATTGCCCCGTATGCGGACAGAAATATGATATGGAACCCGGTTTTTGGTATGGCACAAGCTATGTTAGTTACGCACTCACAGTGGCTTTATCCGTTGCAACATTTGTAGCATGGGTAGTGTTAATAGGGGTTTCGGTAAAAGACGGTGACAATAGAATATATTGGTGGCTGGGTATAAACGCAGTTGTATTAATTGTTGCACAGCCTTGGCTCATGCGCTTTAGCAGGGTTTTATATATTCGCTTTTTTGTTAGCTACGATAAGGATTTTGAAAAGACGAGCCCAACGAAATTTGAATA
>JBBREY010000048.1:0-20626 GCA_038225275.1 Chitinophagales bacterium
AAAAATTAAAAGGTTTGCATCAAGATAATATTAGGATAAAAGTAGATTCTCTCAATACTCAATACTAACATCTCAATACTTTTAAGCTGTTGCCGCTGCCATTAATTTCTTACCTTTTTCAACTGCATCTTCCAATGTACCAACCAGGTTAAAAGCTGCTTCAGGATATTCATCAACTTCACCATCCATAATTGCATTAAAGCCACGGATCGTATCTTCTATAGGGACAAGTACACCTTTTAAACCGGTAAACTGTTCTGCTACAAAGAAAGGCTGAGATAAGAAACGCTGTACTTTACGTGCACGACTTACCACCAACTTATCTTCATCACTTAATTCATCCAAACCAAGGATGGCGATGATATCTTGTAATTCTTTGTAACGCTGTAAAATTAATTTCACTCTATCAGCAGTATTGTAATGTTCAGCACCTACAATAGCTACGGTCAAAATTCTTGAAGTACTATCCAATGGATCTACCGCAGGGTAAATACCAAGATCCGCAATCTTTCTGCTTAATACCGTTGTCGCATCCAAATGCGCAAAGGTAGTAGCCGGTGCCGGATCGGTCAAATCATCTGCAGGTACATAAACCGCCTGAACCGATGTAATAGAACCATTTTTAGTTGACGTAATTCTTTCCTGCATCAAACCCATTTCTGTAGCCAATGTTGGTTGGTAACCCACCGCACTTGGCATACGACCAAGCAATGCAGATACCTCAGAACCAGCCTGAGTAAAACGGAATATATTATCTACGAAAAATAAAATGTCTTTTCCTTGTCCGTCGCCTTCACCATCACGGAAATATTCCGCCATTGTAAGACCACTCAACGCTACACGTGCACGAGCTCCTGGAGGTTCGTTCATCTGTCCAAAAACAAAAGTTGCCTTTGAGTCTTTCAAACCTTCCATATCTACAGAAGCCAAATCCCATCCGCCTTCTTCCATACTATGCTTAAACTTGTCGCCATAGTTCATAATTCCTGCCTCAATCATCTCACGCATCAAATCATTTCCTTCACGTGTTCTTTCACCTACACCTGCAAATACTGATATACCACTATATGCTTTCGCAATATTATTAATCAATTCCTGAATCAATACTGTTTTACCCACACCGGCACCGCCGAACAATCCAATTTTACCACCTTTCGCATAAGGCTCAATCAAATCGATTACTTTAATACCTGTAAACAAAATTTCGTTTGCAGTACTTAAGTCTTCAAACAATGGCGGCTTAGCATGAATTGGGCGACCACCTTCTTTGCTAACTTGAGGCAAACCATCAATAGCATCGCCGGTTACGTTAAACAAACGTCCTTTAATAGCTTCACCTACAGGCATTGTAATTGGTCTGCCGGTATCCGTTACCACCATTCCACGCACCAATCCTTCCGTACCGTCCATCGCAATCGTACGCACACTGTCTTCACCCAAGTGCTGTTGTACTTCAAGCACTAACTTATCGCCGTTATCACGAGTAAGTTCTAATGCGTTCAAAATTTCCGGAAGGCTTGAGTCATTGCCAAATTGCACGTCTACAACGGCACCAATGATCGATTTTACTTTACCTGTACTTGCCATATCTATATATTAAAATAAGTGAGGGTTCAAAATTTGCCGCAAAGGTAAGGTTTGAAGCCCGAAATAAAAAACCCCTTCGGGATTTTTTTGGGTGGTTTATGGGCAAAGAAGCAGCTATGGGCAACTTCAGTGGCGTCGCACGTTTCGTCTGAAAAAATTATATTCAGCTTTAATTGTGTAATAGATCGATTAAAAAAGCCGGAAGTGAGGCTTCCGGCGTAAAATGATGTTTTAAAACTTTGCCCCCAGGCTCACAAAGAATGTACGCCCATCTGCCGGCAATGCACCCGGGCCGGGATAACCACCTGCACGGCGGGTAAAATATCTTTTATCGAAGGCGTTGTTTAAACCAGCCTTAATTTTTATTGATATATTTATTTTGTAAGAACCTGTAAAATCTGTTACACTGTAAGACGGTATTAACCCGGCTTGTGCATTGGCTGTAGGTTTTTGTGTATTGTTGGCATCGCTAAAGGTTGAACCAACTGAACTTAATTGAGTAGTAAAAACAAAATCTTTGTACGTAAAGTTAATACCACCTCTAAATATATTTGTTGGCGCATTCTCTATTTTTTTACCTTTTGTATTAGCATCTTTATGGTTGCCGCTGTAACGTGCATCTGTGTAGCTATACGAACTAAACAAAGAAAAATCTACATCTTGTTTTTCGGTAAAGGCTTTTACAGGACTAAATTCTACAAAGGTTTCAAACCCTTTGCTGGTGCTTGCCCCTACGTTTGTTATCAACCTTGTATTGGTACCGGCTGGTGTAATTGTACCTACCCTGTTGTTGTATTGAAGATAAAAACTGCTCACATCAAACTGTAAATAATTTTTTATTTTTCCTCTGTAGCCCAAATCCAAATTATACCCTTTTGCATCTTTTAAATCTTGGTCAACAATATCGGTTGTAGGTGGAGCTTGTAAATTTGCAAATTGAATTGGTCTGTATGCCTGGGTAAAATTTGCATACAATTCTGTAGCCGCAGCTACATGATATTCTGCCCCAAAGCCTGCCAATAAAAAACTCCTGCTGCGCTCTATATTTTGCAATAAAATTTCTGAACCGTTACTAGCGTAACCATTTCTGCCACTTGCCGCACCTTGCAACCACTCATATCTTACACCAGGTATCAACAATAAATTTTTACCCATTCTAAAAATATTCTCAACAAACACAGCTGCATTTTTCGATTTAAATTCAATATCCCTCGGGTAATTTCCAATAACAGTAACATCGTATTCAGTACCATTTGTTCCTTTACCATCAGCCTGCCTAAATGTTGTACCCGTATAGAAACGAACACCACCTGAAATGGTATTCTTCATAGTACCCAAATTGTAAGCAATTAAAATTCTACTTTCTAAGCCGTAGTTTCTATATTTATCAATCGTTACAGACCGGCTGTTATATTGCAAAGTAGCAGCATTAATGCTATCCTTAACTGTAATTGATTGTAAAAAACCTACGCTACTTCTATCACCTATAGTTCCAAACAATTTTGTATTCCAAACTGTTTTTTCGTTAATATTTACATTTGCTATAAGGGCAGGTGTAGTCCATTTAATATCGAACCAATTGCGGCTCCTAAAACTTTGCCTTGCATCAGCTTTTAGTTGAGCATCGGTAAGGCCACCAGCTTGTTGGCTCCGCATTTGTGCATGCATGAGCTCTACTGTTAATGAAAATTTATCGGTTACCTTATAGGTTACTGTAGCAAAACCGCTGTTAGTAAAATACTTGCTGTTATTTCTCCAACCATCACCATTTCTATGATCGAAAAACGAGTAATAATTCACTTTACCTTTCTTACCACCAATGGCATTGTAGCTATTAATTAAATTATTGATACCTGCTGTTTGTTGAGTTTCAAATTCAAAAGGTTTGTTTATCTCGCTGCCGTTGCGTAAAATATAATTTACGAGTCCACCAAACTGTGGTCCATATTGCAAAGCGCCTTGTCCTCTCACAATTTCTATACGCTGCACAGCCTGCAATTGAGGATTGTAATATGCTTCTGGGTAACCAAATGGGTCAGCTGCAATATCGTAGCCATTTTGGCGAACATTAAATTCCCAGCTTCTGTTTGGGCTTAACCCTCTAGCTGCAATCCCTATTTGTATTCCGCTTGCATCACTTTCCCAAATATGAATACCCGGCACCTTTGCCAACACCTGGCGCATGTTATTTGTTACTACATTTCCCTGTACATTATCCAACACTATCAAGGTACTTTTTTTACCTGCATAAATGTTCGTCCCTACTATTTCAGGCATTTGTTGGTAATCACTTTTACTATTTTTACCAACCACAGTTATATCAGGTAAGTTTTTAATATTCGCTGTATCCTTTTTTATCGTCTGTGCATTTGCAGTATTTATTGCAACACTTATTCCCAATGCCAACTTTAACATCATTTGCTTTTTCATCATTTACATTTTTAATTGGGCTGCAAATTGCGCAAGAACAAATCAGATAAAAAGACGTAATGGGAAATGCATTTTTATAATCGGGAAAAAGGAATTGATATTAATAATTGATTATCCACTTACGAAATACAGCATCTTCAACTAAAGTTTTATTCATAAGTATAGAAAAACATACCGCCGATTAAATGAGGATTATAAGAACTCCGGGCTAAATGATTTTCTAACAGAAAACGAAAAATAAAATTAATAATCTGAAGCCTCGTACTTTTGGTTATGAATATTAAAGCAACAATTTTTATCGCAGGCATTGCAATTTTAGCAGCTTGCTCTCCTTCAATAAATTTCAGCAGAGATAAAAATTTATTTGAAGGTTCAAAAGTTATTACGAAATATAAAGCTGTTGCGGATATGAACGATGCATATTTTGTGATAAAAGAAAATAACTTTTTTGAATTTTACAGAGCCCTTTTTGATAGTGTAAAAAATACCTCTTATCCAGGCAAATTCACCAAAAGTGGTGATACGATGTACCTACAGTTTTACAATAAAAAAGGAAGTGAAATGCTGGGCACAAAAGCATTAATAAATTCACAGAAAAAAGAAATAATTTTTTTTGATAAGTATACTGGTGTAAAAAGAAAACTTCTTTTTAATTAGAAATTTGTGGTTTTGATTTGTTCGCAATAAATACGCCACCCAAAATAATTAAGAGGCAAACAATTTGCTTCCAGCCTACAACCTCTCCATAAATAACCCCCCAAATTAGAGCTACCGCAGGTATTGCATAAGTAACCATAGACGAAAAAACAACACCTGCTCTTTTTATAAGCATATAGAAAATTACTGTAGCAGCTGCAGTTCCAACAACACCGAGTATTATTGTATACCCTGTTGATAAAAGCATTACCCTGCTAAAAATATCTTCTTCAAAATAACCGGTATAATAAAGTATGATGACAGCAGGTATTGCATTCAACGAAAGTGCTACTGACACAATGTTTACCGAAGGAATATCTTTAAGGTATTTACCTACAATATTTACATTAATACCATAACACACAGTAGCAATTACAACAAGTAAAACGTCTGCAATGTTACTGTTTTCATTGAAACTTGGCTGGGCAAAAAACAATAGAATACTCCCTGTAAAAGAAGTTAGAATTCCAAGTATTTTATTTCGGGCAGTATTTGTTTTAAAAAACAGCGCACCAAATATGATGGTGCAAATTGGCGTTAGTGCATTTAATGTACCAGCTAGCGAACTATCAATCCTTTGCTCCGCAATACAAAAAAGAAAGGCAGGTGCCAGACTTCCCAAGAACCCGGAAATAAATATTAATATCAATTTTTTTTCGGAAATAGTCTTGATGCATTTTATAGCTATCGGCAATAAAATTAATCCGGAAGAAATAATTCTAAAGGAAGCAACCTGCAATGCGCTAAGACCAATGAGTCCTTCCTTTATTAATACAAAACTGCTTCCCCAAACAATGGATAGCAGTATAAAAATAAACCAGTTAAAAAGTTTGTTATTAGCCAATTAAAATTTTTGCAAAGGTGCAGTATAATATTTTGTATTTTACGCAGACTAAAATAAAAGTTATTTTAAACCATCAAAAATATTATTATGAATTTAATGAAAGAATTTAAAGAGTTTGTGTTAAAAGGAAATGTGCTGAACCTTGCCGTAGCTGTAATTATTGGCGCTGCATTTGGGGCGATCATATCTTCTTTTGTAGAAGACATCATTACTCCATTATTATTGGCGCCTGCACTTAAAGCGGCCGGGGTGGCAGATATAAGTAAATTGACATGGGGGGCCATTAAATACGGTAATTTTTTAGCGGCTGTTATTAAATTTGTAGTTATTGCATTCGTATTGTTTTTGGTGATTAAATCAGCGGCAAAACTTTCAAAAAAAGAAGAACAAGTTGCATCAGGTCCATCTTCTACAGATATTCTATTAACTGAAATCAGAGATGAGCTAAGAAATAAGTAAGCCTATTTAGTCGTTTAGTTGCAATGTATAACGCAAAATAAAAAATACTATTTTTACACCCCTCTATTAAGCTATAGAGAGTTTTTATACAATAAATAGTAAACAGTGAGTACAAACGAATCATATCAAATAAAACTAGACCAGTTTGAAGGCCCTTTTGATTTACTGTTGTTTTTTATAGAGAGAGATGAACTGGATATTTATAATATACCTATCACAAAAATAACCAACGATTTCTTAGATCATATTCATGAGACAGGCAAACTAAATATTGAATTGAGCAGTGAATTCATTCTGTTCATCAGTACACTCATGCGTATAAAAGCAAAAATGCTTTTGCCACGCAAAGAAATAGATGCACAGGGTAATGAAATTGATCCAAGACAAGAACTTATTGATAAGATTTTAGAATACAAAAAATTTAAAGAAGCATCTGCACAAATGGCAGAAATGGAAGCCATAAGAATGTTGATGATTAAAAGAGGAAACTTACAGAAAGAGTTGTCAAGCATTGGGGAAGAAGCCGGAGAAGGAACCGAAATACAAACCGTTAGTTTGTTTAAATTGATGAAGGCTTTTGAAAAGGTAGCGCAAAGACTGCATGAGCGCAATAACAAGCCGGTGCATACTGTTGTTCAATATAATTATAGTATGGAAGGTGTGCGTACCCAATTACTTCACATCAGCAAGGAAAGCAAAACATTAGCTTTCGAAAAAATATTTGACGAATGCGAAAACCGCATTCATGCCATTTTTATCTTCTTAAATATGTTGGAGCTGGTCCAGCAAAAATACCTTTCTATTTTAATTGGTGAAGGCCGCAATAACTTTATCATTGAATACAATGATGAAAGAGAAGATGACCAGAGTACTGCTTTAACTGAGGCAGATTTTAACCAGTGGAATTAGACCCCTCCTACCCCCCGGAGGCAAGGAATTAAGCTGCAAATAAATGACAAATAGTCTATTTCTAAATCGGTATAATATTTGATGTTTAAACATCAAATAAATTAATATGAAAACAGTTGTAACACGAGCGAACGAAAGAGGCACTGCAAACCATGGCTGGTTAAAGCCTGCACACTATTTTAGTTTTGGCAGTTGGCACAATCCTAATAAGGTACATTTTGGAGAACTAAGGGTTTTAAATGATGACTGGATTGCAGGTGGCGGCGCATTCCCAACACACCCGCATGATAATATGGAAATCGTTACTATTCCGTTTACAGGAGCACTAAAACACAAAGACAGCACAGGTGGTGCAGGAATAATAAAAGCCGGAGATGTACAAATAATGAGTGCCGGCACAGGGGTTCAACATAGCGAAGCAAACGAATCTGCAACTGAATCTGTAACACTTTTTCAAACATGGGTTTTTCCAAAAGAAAGAAATATAACACCACGTTACGACCAGCGCACTTTTGATGTTGCGGAAAGAGAAAGTAAATGGCAGGTAGTTGTATCCCCAAGGGAAGAAGACAATGCATTATGGATTAACCAAGATGCAAGATTTTCGTTAACCAATATTAAGGCAGGTGAAACGATCAATTATGAAAATGCGTTTACAGGCAATGGCGTATATCTTGTTGTAATAAAAGGCGCCGTAAGTGTTGATGGTGTAAAATATGAAGACAAAGATGCTGTTGGAATATGGGAAACAGACCGTTTTGAAATTGTTGCAGATACCGATGCAGAATTATTGGCTGTGGAAGTGCCGATGGTTCATTAAAAAGCTTTATAAATTCATTAAAAGTATATTCATTTGGATATACTTTTTTTGTGCGACAAATGAAAAGAAATTATTTGGTGAACTACAATTTTTTGATTGTCCCGGCATTATTTCACTTCCTGCATATCAACAAGTCTTTTGTAAAATCCATCCTGCTCAATCAAGCCATTGTGTGTACCACGTTCAACGATTTCACCTTTGCGCAAAACAATGATCTCATCTGCATGGCGTATAGTACTTAACCTGTGTGCAATTACAATCGAGGTTCTGTTTTCCATCAAATTATTAATTGCATCCTGTACGAGTCTTTCACTTTCTGTATCAAGAGATGAGGTAGCTTCATCTAAAATAAGGATAGGAGGATTTTTTAAAACAGCTCTTGCAATAGTCAGTCTTTGTCTTTCTCCACCGCTGAGTTTCATACCACGATCGCCAATATTGGTATCATAACCGAACTCCTTCTTTTCTATGAATAAATGCGCATTGGCAATTTCAGCAGCATTGGTAATATCGTTAATGTTGGCATTTTCCATACCCAAGGCAATGTTGTTTGCAATGGTATCATTAAACAAAATGGGCTCCTGAGTTACAATGCTCATAAGGCTTCGCAGAGAAAACAGCGAATACTCTTTTATGTTTACACCGTCTACCAAAATCTCTCCGCCACTTACGTCATGAAAACGCGGAATTAAATCTGCCAGCGTAGATTTGCCTGCACCGCTGCTGCCAACCAATGCAATGGTTTTTCCTTTTTCTACTTTAAAACTGATGTCTTTTAAAATAGCTACATCATCGTAATAGAAACTTACATTTTTAAATTCTATGCTATCTGTAAACTCGTGTATTTGTATACCCGTTGGGTTTTCATTTACAGTAACAGGTGCTTTAAGTACTTCCTGTATTCTTTCAATTGCGGCAGTGCCTCTTTGTAAGTTGGAGATGGCACCGGATATACTTTTGGCAGGATCAATAATGTTAAAAAACAAGGCCATGTACGCCAAAAACATAGCACCATTTAAATCCGGATATTGGTTGCCCAAAACCTTACCGCCCCCGTACCATAAAATTGCAGTAAACATCATCACACCCAACACCTCACTCATAGGAGAGGCAAGGCTTTGTCTGTAACCAACACTGTTACTCAGTTTAAGCAGATTGTTACTTGTATCAAAAAACTTTTTACGAATAGCCTTCTCAACGTTAAAGGCTTTGATTACTCTAAGGCCTCCGAGTGTCTCATCTAAAATAGAAATGGATTCACCATTTTTTTGAGCAATGAGCCCCGATGGTTTTTTTAAAGAACGCCCAACTCTTCCAATAAAAAACCCCATAATTGGAATGAAAAATAATATGATAATGGTAAGCTCCGCATTAATTGTAAACAGTACTACTAAATTAATAATAATTTGTAAAGGGTCTTTTACCCAACCTTCCAAAGCACCTAAAACAGAACCCTCTACCTGGCCAACATCGGTTGTCATACGGCTTATTAAATCACCTTTTCGCTGTTCTGTAAAATAGCCAATTGGCAGACTTAAAACTTTATTAAAAATATCTATTCTGAACCTGGTTGCTATCTTGTTTTTTACCGGCAATAAAGAGCGGGAAGCGAGATATAGAAATACATTTTTTAAAATAATGCTAGCTATAATTAATAAACAAACCATTGCCAATGTATGCAACTGGTCGCCGCTGCTTACAAGTTCTCCTACCTTTTCTTTTAACCAGCCAAAGGGAGAAAATCCGTGCGACTTTACAACTTTTGCAGTTGCATTTTCTTTGTCAAACAACACCTGTAAAAAAGGGAACAGCATACCTAAAGATGCTACACCAAAAATGATAGAAAGGACGGTGCAAATAATGTAGGAAACAATAGAAAGTTTGTAATCTTTTAAATATGCAAAAACGAGGGAATATTTTCTCATTGTATAAATAACGTTCGGGAAACCGCAAAGTAACTAATTTTACAGTTATTAAATAGGCAAAATTATGTTAGAAGGTAAAAGACAAAAGCAAGTGGCAGCGGTATTAGAGAAGGATTTAAATGAGATTTTTCAGCGGATGGGGTTGACGATGATAGATGGCGGAATGGTATCTATTGCGGCTGTAAAAATTACGCCTGACCTTTTTGATGCGAGGGTTTACCTAAGCTTTTTTCAGGTGAAAGATGCTGTGGGCACATTGAATAAAATACAAGAGCAGGCTTGGGAAATAAAAAAAGAATTGACTGCAAGGGTAAGGCACCAATTGCGAAGCATGCCGCAACTTACTTTTTACATAGATGATACACTCGACTATGTTGACAAGATGGAAGTGCTTTTTAAGGAAATAAAAAAGCAGGATGATGCAAATGCGCCCAACACATCGGATAAAAATATTGCTGAAGAAAAAGGTTAAACCAAACGAACTTTTGTTATGTATTTTTCTTTTGCATGGCGTTATTTTAAAGCAAAAAAATCAGCCAATGCGATTAATGTTATTGCGTGGGTTACCACTATTGTAATTGCATTTGCTACCTGCTGCCAATTGTTGGTATTGAGTGTTTTTAATGGTTTTGAAGGTTTAGTGAAATCGTTGTACTCCTCTTTTTATAGTGACCTAAAAGTTATTCCGGCAACAGGAAAAACATTTACAATTAGTGCTGCACAAATAAACTCCATCAACAAACTACCTTACAATGACGGCATGGCAATGATTGCTGAAGAGAAAGCATTGCTGCAAAATGGAGAATCGCAAACCGTGGTTTCATTAAAAGGTGTAGATGATCATTATAAAAACATCAGTGGTGTTATTGCAAAAATATCTGATGGCGAGTTTAACACCGGGAATATTGATACGCCAAAAATAGTTGTTGGCTATGGTATACAAAATGCGGCTTCTATTAATTTAAGTGAAGCTTTCCCAACATCTGTTGTAACACTCATTCTACCCAAAAAGAGCAACACTGCTGATGCTGCGGATGCCATGAGTGAGGGCAATGCAAGCGCCTCGGGCGTATTTTCGATACAGCAGGAAATTGACAACCAATATGCCATTACCAATATCGATTTTGTAAAACAGCAAATGGGCTTTGGATCAGATGAATATTCTGCGGCAGAAATAAAACTGAAAGACAAAGCCAATGTAGAAGATGCAAAAATAAGCGTGCAAAATATGCTGGGTAAAGATTTTAAAGTGCAGACACGTTTTGAACAAAATGCCAATTTGTACAACACCATGCGGCTGGAGAAATGGGCAATTTATGCTGTACTTACCCTCATCTTAATTATTGCTGCGTTTAATATGGTAAGTGCACTTACCATGCTGGTGCTGGAAAAACGAAAAGACATTAGCATACTTAGAAGTATGGGCACAACCAAAGCTGGGATTAGAAAAATATTCCTGGCAGAGGGGTTGTTACTTGGCGTTATAGGTGCAGCCACGGGTATTGTTTTGGCGTTGTTTATCTGCCTGCTACAGATTAAATTCCATATCATAAAAATAAGTGGCGGGTCTTTTTTAATAGATTATTTTCCGGTAAAACTTATAGGAACTGATTTTTTAATGGTAGCTTCCACAGTGGTATCTATTGCATTTTTAGCATCATGGTTTCCGGCAGGCAAGGCTGCGCAACAGAAGATTGAGTTGAAATGAGAAATATTAATTTGTGGCTGATAAAATCTGCTATTAGGCACTTATATCCCTATGTATTAGATGAGCGTCTCCACACGAGTTTGTATAAGGTTTGAAAGGCAAGTGTACGGAGTAAAGTAACGTGATGTGCGGAATAAAGCAAGCCTAGATATAAGCGTGCGTAGTTTTAAATAAGTCTACACAATTTCAATACATGCTGCAACCCGTTTAGCCTTTTTCCGCAACGGATCCATATGAACATCAACATTGTCATACACCAATGCAACGCCCATTCTGCGGTAAGGCCTTGTGGTGGGTTTTCCGAAAATTCGTATATCGGTATTGGTTTGTTCTAAAGCCTTTTCAAGACCGATTACGGAGAATGTATCGGCAGTTTTATCCGCTAGTATAACTGCACTTGCGCCTGCTCTTTCTAACTCTATTGAAGGAATTGGTAGCCCTAAAATTGCTCTTGCATGTAATTCAAACTGCGAAAGATTTTGTGTGCCTGCCAGTGTTACCATCCCTGTATCGTGTGGTCGGGGACTGAGTTCAGAAAAGTAAACACCGTTGTTGGTAAGAAAAAATTCAACTCCCCAGATTCCGGCACCTGCTAAGGCGGTCGTTACCTTTTCAGCCATTGCTTGGGCATGCATTAAATCTTTTTCGTTAATAGCTGCAGGTTGCCAGCTTTCCTGGTAATCGCCCCGCTCCTGCCTATGGCCAATAGGCGGACAAAATAGTGTAGGGCCATTTTTTTGCGTAACCGTTAGCAATGTAATCTCACTTTCGAAAGCAATAAATTCTTCTATAATCACTTCTTTTATATCACCTCTAGAATTGTTGATGGCATAGTCCCAAACCTTTTGCTGATCTTCCAGTTTTTTTAATACTGATTGCCCCTTGCCACTGCTGGACATGAGTGGCTTTACAACACAAGGCAAACCAATTTTATTAACAGCATCGGTAAATTGGTCAAAGCTTGTTGCATAAAAATAAGCTGCCGTTTGCAGCCCCAATTCTTTGCTTGCCAAATCACGTATCAACTTTCTGTTCATGGTAAAATTAGCTGCCCTCGCACTTGGTACCACCTGTATATTTTGTTGTTCGTAACTGTAAAAATGTTCCGTGCGTATAGCCTCAATTTCGGGCACTATCAAATCAGGCTGGTGTTTTGCAACAATAGAATCTAATGCCGCTCCATTCAGCATATCTAGCACTTCAAAATCATCTGCAACCTGCATGGCAGGTGCGCCTGCATAACTATCAACTGCAATTACGGTTTGCCCTAAACGCTTTAAAGCAATTACCAACTCTTTACCCAATTCGCCACTACCAAGCAATAGTATTTTTTTGTGCATAGCGCAATTTAAAATATTTGCAGGTTAATTTTATTGTTGATGTTTTTACGAAGCGGAACTTATCTGTAATCACTAACCAATAATATATTTTATAAATGAATTATGTGGTCATCGAAAAGGCAACGTTTTTTAGTTACAAAAAAAGCCGCTCATTCTCATGAGCGACTTGTAGACAATAAATTTTTTTCTAGTAATCTGCCAATGTACTTGGTAATTCTGTTAAAGCTTTTGCAAGTTGTTCATCATTTGGTGCAATGCCATGCCATTCATGTGTACCTTCCATAAAGGATACGCCTTTGCCCATAATGGTTTTCATTAAAATCATAACAGGCTTACCTTTTCCGGTTTTGGTTTTAGCTTCATTTAGCCCTGCGACTACTGCATCTACATCGTTGCCATCCATTTCCATCACATCCCACCCAAAAGCATCAAATTTTGCATGCAGATTACCAAGGCTCATTACTTTTTCTGTAGTACCGTCAATTTGTTGCCCGTTTACATCTATGGTGGCAATTAAATTATCTACTTTTTTACTTCCTGCAAACATAATAGCTTCCCAGTTTTGTCCTTCTTCTAATTCCCCATCCCCATGCAAGGAAAATATGAGTTTATCATCCCCATCCAATTTTTTCGTTATTGCTGCGCCAATGGCAACGCTCATCCCCTGGCCGAGTGAACCACTTGCAACCCTAATACCTGGCAAGTGTTCATGCGTCGTAGGATGCCCCTGCAACCTGCTATTAAGTTTTCTAAATGTTGACAACTCAGGTATGGGGAAATATCCACACCTGGCAAGCGTGCTATACCAAACTGGGGAAATATGTCCATTGCTTAAAAAAAATAAATCTTCATTTTTACCATCCATTTTAAAATCGGCATTGTGTCTTAAAACCTTAAAATACAGTGCAGTAAAGTAATCAGTGCAACCCAACGAACCGCCCGGATGTCCACTTTGTACACCGTGAACCATTCTCACAATATCCCGTCGTATTTGGGTAGCAATGTCTTTTAAATTATCCATTTTCTGTAGTGTTTAAGTTTGGTTAAATTATTGATTGCAAACGTAGTTGAAACTATACATTTATTCTAAAAAGAAGATGTGAAGTTCTGAAAAAAACAATTATAACAGACCGACATTACCGTTAAAGTAAAATTTTTGTATTATTTTTTTGTGAATAGACAACTTAATATCTGTGAAAATCATCATAATACGTAGTTATTCTATACTTTTGTAAGGCTGAGAACTAAAAAGATTTATGCAACATATTATAATTAGTGCTTTCTTGGCGTTCATAATTACATACTTTGCTATACCGGTTATTATTGAAATAGCTAAAAGCAAAAAATTGTTTGATGAGCCGGACGAGCGAAAAGTACACAAGGCTGTTATCCCTACATTAGGAGGGCTAGGAATTTTCGCTGGTTTTATTGTGGCAACTCTTATGGGGGCGCCTGATGCACCAGAATTGAAATATTTCGCCGCTGCTACTATTGTAATCTTCTTTCTAGGTTTAAAAGATGACATATTAATTTTATCGGCTAATAAGAAATTTATAGGTCAAGTAGTAGCCGCCTTCATTATTATGAATTTTGGCAATATCTATATTAATGATATGCACGGCTTCTTAGGAATAAATGTAATTCCTTATTATGCCAGCATCTTTTTAACGATGTTTACTATTATAGTTATTACGAATGCTTTTAATTTGATAGATGGCATTGACGGCCTTGCCGGCAGTTTGGGCTTTGTAACTACTTTGGTATTTGGTGTTTATTTCTACTATGCCAGTGAGCTTACGTACGCTGTAATGGCCATTTCTCTTTCAACTGCTATTTTCGCTTTTTTAATATATAATTTTGCGCCTGCAAAAATATTTATGGGCGATACCGGCTCTCTTATTATCGGGCTCATTAATTCTATTTTAGTAATAAAATTTATTAATGTTGCAGGGGTTAGTGGTCAACCATTTAGTTTACATGCTGCTCCGGCCTTGGGTTTTGCTGTTTTAATTGTGCCTTTATTCGATACCCTTCGGGTTTTTGGTTTAAGAATTTTAGACAGGAGATCTCCTTTTAGTCCCGATAGAATCCACGTACATCATTACCTCTTGGATCTTGGATTTTCGCACAAAAAAATTACCTATTGCTTGATTGCTGTAACCGCATTATTTATAACCCTAGCATTTACTTTAAGGAACTATAACTGTACATTAGTTGTGGGTGTTTTATTAGCTTTAGCTACGGGCTTAATTGGAATTCTCTATTTTATGAGGCAGAAAATTAAGGCAGGTTATGATATTGAACCTCAGCGTGAGGATGTGATAACGACCCACAAAATCTTCAGTTTTAGCAACGAGGCCGTTGAGGTTGAATAAGATGGTTTTCTATAATTTTATTAAAATATTAAAATCTGGTGGTAACCCATCAGATTTTTTTTAGCTTTGCACCCAATCGAAAATTATGTCAGACGAATTAACGCTAGTACTTGAAGATGCAGCCTCTACAATGGCGAAAGCCATTACACACCTTGAAGCCGAATTGGTAAAAATAAGAGCCGGAAAAGCCAATCCAGTAATGTTAGATGGTATTGTTGCGGACTATTATGGAAGCCCAACGCCAATAAGCCAAATAGCAAATATTACAACGCTGGATGCCCGTACAATATCTGTAACACCATGGGAAAAAAACATGTTGCAGGTTATTGAAAGAGCAATTATTGCTGCCAACATTGGCATTAACCCTCAAAATGATGGTGTTATTATTCGTTTGTTTTTGCCTCCGTTAACAGAAGAGAGACGAAAAGAACTAGTAAAAAAATGTAATGCCGAGGGTGAACATGCGAAAGTTTCTATTCGTAACATTCGCAGAGATGCCATTGAGCAAGTAAAAAAACTGCAAAAAGATGGTGCCAGCGAAGATGAGTGTAAAGATGCTGAAGCAGCTGCCCAGGTAGCAACTGATAAACACATTGGTTTAATTGAAAAGCACCTTGCAGCAAAAGAGGTAGAAATAATGGCGGTATAAATTAAATGCGAATTAAAAATTACGGGAGATTAAGTTAACTAGCTACTATTCGTAATTCAACATTCATAATTCTTAATTCAAAAAAATTTGTAATTAAACAAAGATGCAATCATCTCGGGAAACATTGTTCTTACTGCTTTCAGTGCCCATCTATATTATTTTTATAGGTGCTGAAATACTATTGAGCAATTGGGGTGAAAAAAAATTCTATACTTTTAAAGGAGTTTTGCAAAATGTTTATTTAACCCTGATGAATGGCTCACTCGACCTTTTGTTGCGTTGGGCATTTTATGTGAGCATTTTAATGTGGTGCTATCAGCAACATTTTTTTAAAATTGAAAACCCTTACCTCTATTGGTTTTTACTGTTTATTTTTGAAGACCTTGCCTTTTACATCGAACACAGAATAGACCATTATTGCCGGCTTTTTTGGGCTGTGCATGTTACCCACCATTCATCAGAAGAATTTAATTTGACAACAGGTTTCCGTTCATCTGTTTTACAGCCTGTTTACCGTTTTATTTATTTTATCCCAATTACATTAATGGGTTTTCATCCATTAGATATAGTATTTATGTATTCCATCACTCAAACATATGGCATACTTGTACATACCCAATACATTAAAAAAATGCCACGCTGGTTCGAAGCAATTTTTGTAACGCCTGCACACCATAGGGTGCATCACGCAAGCAATATTGTTTATCTGGATAAAAATATGGGCATGTGCCTTATTATTTGGGACAGGTTATTTGGGACCTTTCAAGACGAACTGCCCGGCGAGCCTGTAAAATATGGTTTAACGAAGCCGTTGGATAATCCAAACAACCCATTTAACCATGTGCTGCATGAGTGGAAAGGCATGGCAAGTGATTTAAACAAAGATGTATCTTTTATCACCAAGATAAAATATTTGCTAAAACCTCCCGGATGGAGCCATGATGGTTCTACCAAAACTGCTGTTCAACTTAGAAATGAGTTTAAGAAAGCTGTCGTTTAAAGACTTGCTTTTACTAATTTTATCCCATGCAAATTTTTCCTGTTTCTTCCGAGGAAGACGATGTTCTTTTTTTTGAACTTCCTTTATCTATCTATAAAAATGATGTTAACTGGATCCAGCCTTTAGACAAAGATGTGAGGGAAGTTTTTGACGTTAAAAAAAATAAAGCATACCGGTTTGGTAAACTTGAACGATGGATTGTAAAAAACAACATTGGCGTTGTTACGGGAAGAATAGCCGCTTTTACAAACAAAAAATACAAAAACAAAGGTGATGACGTAGCAGTGGGTGGCATTGGATTTTTTGAAACTGTTGATGATCAGGCCACCGCAGATTTATTACTGGATACTGCAAAAAATTGGCTGCATGCGCAGGGTATGGAAGCAATGGATGGGCCAATTAATTTTGGTGAAAGAGATAGGTGGTGGGGTATGGTTACCAAAGGGTTTATGGAGCCGCTCTACTGTATGAATTACAACCCACCTTATTATGTTGACTTATTTGAAACCTACGGTTTTAAAATATTTTTTGAGCAGGTATGTTTGAGCATGCACCCAAAATCTCCACTCGATAAAAAAATTTGGGAAAGGCATGATGCAATTGAGGCAGACAAAGATTTTTCCGCAGCACATTTACAAAAAAAGAATCTGGAAAAATATGCAAAAGATTTTGCAACCGTGTATAATAAAGCATGGGCGGGCCATGGCGGGTTAAAGGAGTTGCCCTATGAGCAGGTACTTATCATGTTTAAAAAAATGAAACCTGTAATGGATGAAAAAATCCTTCAGTACGCCTATTACAAGGATGAGCCGATTGCCATTTTTATAAATATACCAGACCTTAACCAATGGTTTAAGTACCTGCATGGCAAATTTGGAGTGCTGCAAAAATTAAAATTTCTTTGGGTAAAACAATTTACAAAAAACAAAAAATTTACAGGATTAGTTTTTGGTGTTGTGCCTGAGTGGCATGGCAAGGGTATTGATGCTTATATTATTGGCGAATCTGCAAAATATGTACAGTCTGCGGCAAGCCCTTATACAGAATATGAAATGCAATGGATTGGTGACTTTAACCCAAAAATGCTGAACATTGCCACAGGTTTGGGCGATGTACACAGAAGCCGAAACCTTTGCACCTACAGATATCTATTTGACAGAAGCAAAGAATTTAAGCGCCACCCAATCCTTTAGTTAAATTAGCAATTACCAGCTACAATAATTAAATTCGCACAAATAATACGCCCCCGCATAGTCATAAATAATTATGGAAAAATTTATCGTTTCCGCCAGAAAATACAGGCCGCAGAACTTTAGTACGGTAGTGGGGCAATCGCATATTACAACTACATTAAAAAACGCCATCAACAACAACCAGCTTGCGCATGCTTTTTTATTTTGTGGACCTAGAGGTGTTGGCAAAACTACCTGCGCTAGAATTCTAGCAAAAACTATTAATTGCGAAAACAAAACCGCTGATGGTGAAGCCTGCAATACATGCAACAGCTGCATTTCGTTTGACAATGGAAGTTCGTTAAATATACACGAGCTGGATGCTGCAAGCAACAACTCGGTAGATGATATAAGAAGCCTTGTGGACCAAGTTCGTTTTGCTCCACAGGCAGGCGAATACAAAGTGTATATTGTAGATGAGGTTCATATGCTGAGTGCGTCTGCCTTTAATGCATTTTTAAAAACATTGGAAGAACCACCACCCTACGCCATTTTTATTTTGGCAACCACAGAAAAACACAAAATACTCCCCACCATATTAAGTCGTTGCCAGATATTTGATTTTAAAAGAATAACGGCAAACGACACAGTTGAACACCTCAGAGAAATATGTGATAAAGAAAATATTACTGCGGAAAATACAGCCCTTCACGTAATTGCTCAAAAAAGCGAGGGTTGCATGAGAGATGCTTTGAGTATACTTGACAAGATCGTAAGTTTTACAGGTGGAAAACTTACTTATGCAAATACACTTGAGCATTTAAATATTCTGGATGAAGATTACTTTTTTAAACTTTTGCAATTTGCTGTTGAGCAAAAACTAAGCGATGCCTTGTTGCTGTTTGATGATATAAACCAGAAAGGATTTGAGGGCGATACCTTCCTTGAAGGCTTTATTGAATTTATTAGGAACCTGTTGGTAAGTAAAGATGTAAAAGCAGCCATACTATTGGAAGTTGCAGAAGATTTTAGGGATAAATATTTGCAGGCAGCAAAAGAAATTTCTGCCAACTGGATGATAGCAGCTTTAAATACAACGCATGAAGCAGCCTTGAATTATAAACAAGCCCGCAATAAAAGACTGTGCGTAGAAATGGCACTTATAAAACTTTGTTACATTAACCAAGCCGTAGAATTTAGTGAAACCAACGGTGACGGTGTAATTAAAAAAAAAATAGTTGATTCTGCCAAACCTGTTTCTTTTAAGGGCATTTCAATGATCAAATTAAAAGATTTGCCGGTAAGAGAAATAGCAGCAAAAAAGCAAATAATTACAGAAGCCGCACTGTTTATAAAAAAAGAAGTAGCGCCCGTTGTCCCTGTACTTGAGAACACTGAAATTGAGACACCTGCCCGAAGAAAATCAGGCTTTGGCTCACTTGAAAAAATACGTGCGAGGCTGATGCAGGAAACCGTTCAGGAAAAAACGCTGCTTGAATTAAATATTGAAAACCTTGAAAAAGCGTGGACAACCTACACTGAAAATCTTTTTACAGAAAAAAAATTTCCGGTTGTAACGCAGTTTAAAATGGCAACATTAAGAGTAGATGATGAATTTAATTTTACAGTAGTTACTGAAGGCATCTTACAACAGCGCTTTATTGAAATGGAGAGATCCAGCCTCATACCTTACATGCAAAAATATTTTGGAAACAAATTGCTGAAATATTCAATAGAAATAAATGAACCTGAAGTGACTGCAGAAAATGACGAGAAAACGCTTTCCTCAAAACAACAATACGAATTGATCATCAAAAAACATCCGCTGGTTAAAGAATTAAAGGATAGGTTAAAAATGGAAATTGACTATTAAAGAGATTAGCGTGTAGATGCCAAAAAGTTTTTTATTTTTTTTGCATTAATTTCGAATTTAAATATTTATAAAATAAAATTATGGCAGAAGTAATAAGGATGCCGCTGCTGAGCGATACCATGACTGAGGGAAAGATAGTGGCATGGAACAAAAAAGTGGGTGATAAAGTAAAGGCTGATGACGTATTAGCTGATGTGGAAACTGATAAAGCAACGATGGAGGTAAACGGCTATGTAGACGGAACGCTTTTATACATTGGTGTACCGGAGGGTGAAGCTGCAAAAATAAACCAGATCATAGCTATCGTTGGTAAAGAAGGAGAAGATTATAAGAGTTTGTTGGATGGTGAGGATAATGTGACCACAGACAATGGACCACAGACGACGGAAGCAAAAAAGACTACAGACAACGAACAACAAACGACTACAACACAACCCGCAACCAACAATCCTACACCTACAACTGTTTCCCTTCCCGATGGGGCAAAAGAAATAAGAATGCCTTTGCTGAGCGATACAATGACTGAAGGGAAAATTGTAGCATGGAATAAAAAAGTAGGTGATACAGTAAAAGCTGACGATGTATTGGCAGATGTGGAAACAGATAAAGCAACCATGGAAGTAGTAGGTTACGAAGAAGGAACCCTTCTATACATTGGTGTAGAGGCAGGACAGGCAGCAAAAATAAATCAAATTATTGCAATCGTTGGTAAACCAGGTACTGATGTGGCGGCTTATGTAGCGGCTGAGAAAGCGTTGGACAGTGCAGGAAGTACAACAACCACAAACAACGCACAACAAACCACAGAGCAGAAAGCGGCCACAGACAATGAACAACAG
>JBBREY010000049.1:0-20519 GCA_038225275.1 Chitinophagales bacterium
GCCAAGCTGTGTCATAAATACGCAGCCTTTTGAGTAAGCATCTATACTATATGCAAAGTTATTGTTGTAATGGTCTGCATGTGTTGTCATTGGTTCTTCCACTTTGCTTTGTGCAAGGTTAAAATAAGAGTCGTAACTACCGGCATGATGCATAGGCAATTTTGCGCCAACGGAATCCAAGTAACGCATCGCCCCAGGTTTGTTACCTGCTTTTACACGACGCACTGCTTCAGTATAATAATCATCTACTAACTGGGAGGAATATTCTGTAAATCCTTCATCCATCCACGAGTACATACTTTCATTTGTACCCAGCATCATTTGGTACCAGCTGTGCATCCACTCATGAAAAACCGTGCCCAAGCCAGGACCATTAATCAACGTTGCCATTGGGTATTCCATGCCACCATCACCACCGTGTATAAATGAATATTGCGGGTAAGGATATTTACCAAAATTCTTTTCCATAAAAGGCAAAACAGCCACTGCAGCATCTGCTACTTCCTTCCACGCCGTATCATTTGCCGGCGCATTTTCTTTGTAGTTATAAATTACATGCAGCGTCGTTCCACCATTAGGCATTTGCCTTACAAGGTGCACGTATTCAGGATCCGCAGCCCAAACAAAATCATGAATATTTTTTCCTACAAAATGCCATGTTCTCTTAGAAGCTTCAATTGGTTTCAATTCCGTACCGGGTTTATCATACCCCCAACCAATTTCATTTGCATTTACCAATACGCCTGTACCACCAAGTTTATAAGCCGCATCAATATTAATAGTCACATCATAATCGCCCCATACACCATAAAATTCACGGGCTACATAAGGTGTTGGGTGCCAGCCTTCATAATCGTATTCACACATTTTCGGGTACCATTGGCTCATACTTAAACGCACACCGGTTGATGGATTATCACGACCGCTACGGCGAACCTGCAAAGGAACCTGTGCTTCAAATTCCATTTCAAAAACCACTTTTGTTTTAGGCAAAATTGCTTTTGTAAGGTTTACTTCAAGGATAGTTTCGTGGTATTTAAATGGTTGTAAAACGCCGTTCATTTTCAGCGAAATTATTTTTTGATATCCAATTTCATCTTCTTTTAATTTTGAAATTCTGTCTTTAACCCGAGCATCCCAATCGGGCCTTCCGGTGATGTTTGTAATTTTACCAAGCTCCCTGCTGCGCACATCCATACTGCTGTTTGGTTGAAACGCATTAAAGTATAAATGATAAAACACCTTGCTCAAACTTTTATCGCTGTTGTTGCTGTACTCCAAACGCTGCCTGCCTTTAAACTGGTTTTTAGCAGCATCCATATCAATATTCATTTTGTAGCTCACTCTTTGCTGCCAGCGGTTTTCCGGTTGTGCAAAACTGTTCAGCGCAGTAAGCGTGCAAATCATCATGCAAATAACTCTTATCATGTATCTGTTTTTTTTAGAAAGGTAAATTTCGGTAAAAGCATTGATGCTTACAATTAAAAACCACAAATATTTAGACAACATTTCGAAAGACAATTTTGGGCGTGCCCCCGATTGCCCAAAACTACAGCTCGTGCCTCGCCTTGTTTTGGTGCATCGGGGTCGGGCTTTCCACTGTATCTTTTTTCTAAAAAGAAAAAAGGATGCCGCTGCAATCCCTCACGCATGGGCGCAGTGTGTTTAATTGAACGCTCATAATTTTTAAACTACAAGGAATTCTATTAAATATTTATCCATATTAATAATGTCCCAACTTAATTTTCTCTTAGCTTGTAGATAAATAAATAACAATGGCTGATAAAAAATTAATAAAAGGTTTTCCCTTTGAAGCTTATAGTAAAGAGTCTTTTTCGGGTGAAGAAATGACAGAAAGATCTGCTGAGTTTTATAAGTGGATGGACAAACGTAGAACCTGCAGAGATTTTTCTGGTCAGCCAGTTCCGAAAGATGTGATTGATAACATTATTCTCACCGCATCTACAGCACCAAGCGGTGCCCACAAACAACCTTGGACGTTTTGTGTAATAAGCGATCCTGCAATAAAAAAACAAATTAGAATTGCCGCCGAAGAAGAAGAGAAAAAAAGTTACGACGGCAGAATGAGTGAAGAATGGCTGAAAGATCTGGAACCAATAGGTACAGATTGGGAAAAACCATTTTTAGAAATTGCCCCTTTTTTAATTATTGTATTTAAACGCAGTTACGAGTTTGAACCGGACAACCATAAACATCAAAATTATTATGTTACAGAAAGTGTGGGTATTGCGTGTGGGTTTTTGCTTGCCGCCATTCACAATGCAGGACTGATAGCACTTACTCATACACCAAGTCCAATGAATTTTTTGTGCAGTGTTTTAAACAGACCCGCAAATGAAAAACCATTTTTATTAATTCCTGTTGGTTATGCAGCAGATGAATGTTGGGTGCCTGATTTAAGGAGGAAAGATTTAGAAGAAGTTGTAGTTCATTATTGATGAAAGAAAAGAATGTTCTATTCCATTAAAGCATCTAATAGCTAAATTAAAAAACAAAAGCCTACGAGCGGCGGGATACGAAGGGGCAGTGTTTTTTTATACAAGCCGCCGCTTTTTAGCGGCGCAGGTTGTGTAAAAAAATACCGTAGCCCGTAGCAGCCCGAACAGATGTTTATTAAAGATAAATAGATGACCGCCCAAATACGTATTGAAAAATTATGGTTTCCCTCCTACCACAATTACAATTTCGCCCTTTACATTTTTTGCAGAAAAATGATCATATACTTCCTGTAAAGTCCCACGTTTGTTTTCTTCAAATTTTTTGGTAAGTTCTCTGCTAACGCAGCACTGACGGTCAATACCGAGGTACTCACCAAGGTCTTTTAAGGTACGCAACAAACGCATAGGGCTTTCGTAAAACAACATGGTGCGCTTTTCTTCTGCCATGCGTTTAAGAAAAGTTTGTCTACCTTTTTTAAGAGGTAAAAAACCTTCAAAACAAAAACTATCGGTAGGCAAACCGCTATTTACAAGTGCCGGTACAAATGCTGTAGCACCGGGCAGGCTTTGCACTTCAATATTATTTTTTATACATTCTTTTACGAGCATGTGCGCAGGGTCGCTTATGCCGGGAGTACCTGCATCAGTAATTAATGCGATGGTTTTACCGGCAAGCATCTGGTCTGCTAAATGGGCCACTATTTTGTGTTCGTTGTGTTGGTGGTAGGGAGAGAGTGGTTTTTTTATTTCATAATGATTTAAGAGCACAGAGGAAGTTCTGGTATCTTCTGCCAAAATAAGATCAGCATTTTTTAAAACCTCTACCGCACGAAAAGTCATATCTGCAAGGTTGCCAATAGGTGTGGGTACGAGGTAAAGCATTAATTGGTATTGAGTATTTAGTATTGAATACGCAGTATTGAGTATTTAGATAGTCACTAATGTTTCAATGTGCATTAAATTTATCTGCGAATTTGAAATGGACAAAAGACAATGGGCAATGGGCAGTGGAAAATTGTCAAATGGAAACTAAGGACTGCCAACTCCCAATTACTAACTAATAACTATCTCATACATTTCCATTACTGCATTTGCCAATAATTTTTTTGCTGCGTCATCTGCTTTTTCTTTTGCTTCGGTTTCGTTTTCAGCATCAACAGTAAGTTCTATTTGTTTGCCAATTCTTACATCATTTATACCTTTTATGCCGAGGTTTGCAAGCCCACCCATAACGGCTTTCCCTTGCGGATCAAGCAGGTTTTTAAGTGGCATTACTTTTATTTGTGCAGTAAATATCATGCTGTTTTATTTTTGAACGCCAAAGATAAAATAATGTACGCTATAAAAATAACTGGTACTGCAAGCCAATGCAGAAAAATAGCTGCAACAATAGAAAAAAGGATAATTAAAAACTTCGGCAAATTATCTTTTACTGAAAGATTCTTAAACTTTAAAGCCATTAATGGCAGATTACTTACCATTAACCAACTTACAATAATTATAAGTGCATATAAAAACCATTTGTTCAGTAATATATTTGTGAGCGCACTATTTTGAGCATTCCAATAAATGAGAGGCAAGCTTGCAAGGAATAATCCTGCAGCAGGAATAGGGACTCCTTTAAAACCATATTGCTGGCTGTTATCTAAATTAAATCTAGCTAAACGATAAGCACCTGCTCCTGCAATTATAAATGCAGGCACTAATAAAAATATAGGAGTATCAATCCCGCCTTCTCCTGCTGCATAACTCATGCGTAAAAACTGGTAAACAATCATAGATGGTGCTACACCGAAACTAACTACATCGGCTAACGAATCTAGTTGCTTCCCCATTTCTGAGGATGCATTAAAAAGACGGGCTACAAAACCATCTAAAAAATCGACCACGGCTGCAAAACCGATGAATAAAGATGCCATCCACATTTTTTCAGAAATGTCTATAAACTGGGCACCTTCTCCATCATACTGGATAGTGATACCGTTTTGCAAAATGTATGTTATAGCTATACAACCGCAGACTAAATTAAGAAGGGTGAAGATGTTGGGAATCTGTTTGATCATTTTCAAATTTTCGAATTGAATATTTTTTTACTATTTTCTTTTCATCAACGCTTCTATCTCCTCAACTTCAATCGGAATATTTTTCATCAAATCTTTATTACCATTCTTAGTTATCCAAAAATTATTTTCAATTCGAATTCCCATTTGTTCTTCTTCTATATAAATACCAGGTTCGATAGTAAAAACCATTCCTGCTCTAATGGGTTCTGTTCGTGTTCCTAAGTCGTGTACATCTATTCCCAAATGATGCGAAATACCATGGTACAAATATTTTCTGTAAGCCCTGTCATTAGGATTTTCATTTTTGATATCACTCTTTTTCAACAACCCAATTTTTTGAAATATAACTGTAGCTTCATCACCAATTTTTTCGGTGTAATCGACAATGCTTATACCCGGTTTTAAAATACTTGCTGCATATTTGTGAAGGTGCAGACATGCATTGTAAACCGTTTTTTGACGACGGATAAATTTGCCATTTATCGGAACTGTTCGGGTAAGATCCGCAGCGTAATTGCCATACTCCGCACCAAAGTCCATCAGTATTAAATCGCCATCTTTACACTCTCTACAATTTTCAATATAATGTAACACACGGGCATTGTCACCACTTGCTATGATGCTTCCGTAAGCCTCGCCAGTAGCTCGTTGCATTAAAAATGAATGGATGATTTCTGCGTGTATTTCATATTCCGTTATACCGGGCTGAATGAACTGCAACAACTTTCTAAAAGTGATATCGGTGATATCAATTGCCTTCTGAATAACCTCCACTTCTTCAGCAGATTTTATTGCCCGCAGTTCTTTTAAAATTGGTGCGCTGCGTTTGTAATTATGAAGCGGATAGCGCTCCTGCATTTGTTTTGCATAACGATAATCTCTTACTGCAATGTTGCTTCCCTTACGATCGTTTTCATTTGTATTTAAGTAAATATTTTCTGCAAGATGTATCCATGGTTGTAACATTGCATCTAACGAATCTAAATAAACAACCGTTTCAATTCCTGAAATATTTTGTGCCTCATTTATTCTTAACCTGCGCCCATCCCATTTTTCTTTCATTTCATTTGGACGAACTACAACTAAAACCTCACGGTATTTTGGATCTGAATTATCAGGAAAAAATATCATCATTGTATCTTCTTGCTCAATTCCTGTTAGCCAATATAAATCTGAGTTTTGTTTAAACTTATGGAGTGCATCGCCATTAACCGGCAACTCATCGTTGCTGTTAAAAATGGCAATAGAACTCTTTGGAAGCTTGCTCACAAAACGTTTTCTGTTTTGGATAAAAATATTTGGATCGAGTGGAAGGTATTTCATTGCTATTATTTTTTGTACTGCAATATAATTTTTTTTACCTCACTAAATTATGAAGTATTAAAAAGAGATGAATCATAGATTATAAAAGCTACACCGATAAAAGTTGAAAAATGATTTACTACTCAAGAGCGACGGGATAGCAGCGAAAATCCTTTTATGGTGCTGCATTTGAGCAACATAAAAGATTGTAGCGTATAGCCCGGACAACTGTTTAGAAAAGTACTATGCTTACCGCGAAAAAAAACCTCGATAAAAATATCAAGGTTTTTAATTTACCAATCAGAAAAAATTAATTAATTTTTGGCGCTGCTGCTAGAATTTCGTCGCTAACACCACTTGCGTATTTTTCAAAGTTTTTTACGAACTGTTTTGCAAGCGTTACAGCTTTTTCGTCGTACGCATTTTTATCATCCCAAGTAGCTCGTGGATTCAATATTTCGTTTGGCACATTTGGACATTCTTTCGGCATCATCATTCCAAATACAGGATGCGCTTCGTACTCCACATTATCTAATTTGCCTTCAAGCGCTGCAGTAATCATTGCCCTCGTATATGAAAGTTTCATGCGGCTTCCAATACCATAAGGTCCACCACTCCAGCCAGTATTGATCATGAACACATTTACATTCGCCTCAGTCATTTTTTTTCCAAGCATTTCTGCGTATTTACCGGGGTGTAGTGGTAAAAACGGCGCCCCAAAACATGCACTAAAAGTTGCCGATGGTTCTTTTACTCCAGCTTCGGTACCTGCAACTTTTGCAGTGTAGCCACTTATAAACTGGTACATTGCCTGCCCTGCAGTTAGCTTACTCACCGGAGGGAAAATTCCATATGAATCCGCTGTAAGAAAGAAAATATTTTTTGGCGTTTTACCAATAGACGGCTTCAATGCATTGCTGATAAAGCTAAGGGGATAACTTATTCTTGTGTTCTCAGTAATATCTTTATTTGCAAAATCAATTGTATTGGTGCCGGGTACAAAACCAACATTTTCTACCAACGCACCGGGGCGAATAGCATTGTAAATTTCTGGTTCGTTTTCTGCGCTTAAGTTGATCATTTTTGCATAACAGCCTCCCTCAAAATTAAACACGCTATCATCAGTCCATCCATGCTCATCATCACCTATCAATTTTCTGTTAGGGTCTGCACTCAAGGTTGTTTTACCGGTACCACTTAGCCCAAAGAAAACTGCTGTATCTCCATTGGCACCTACGTTTGCAGAGCAATGCATGCTCAACACGTTTTTTTGATGTGGTAGTATAAAATTAAGTATTGTAAAAATTCCCTTTTTGATTTCGCCTGTATAACCTGTCCCACCAATCAAAATAGTTTTCTTCGTAAAACTTGTCATAGCAAAATTGTGCTGCCTTGTTCCATCAACTGCAGGGTCTGCAAAAAAACTTGGCGCATGTAAAATTGTCCACTCAGGTAAAAAATTTGCTAACTCATTTTCTTGCGGACGGAGAAACATATTATAAGCAAACAAATTGCTCCATGGATTTTCATTTACTACACGAATATTTAATCTGTATTTCGGATCTGCACACACATAAGAATCTCTCACCCACAATTCTTTTTGTTCTAAATGCTTAATAAGTTTTACATGCATTTTTTCAAAAACTTCCGGAGTTATAGCGATGTTGAAATCGTTCCAATGCACAGCGTCAGCAGTAATTTCGTCTTTCACACAAAATTTATCTTTCGGGCTTCTCCCGGTAAATTCGCCTGTATTTATGAGTAAAGCGCCTGTATCATTTAATTTGCCCTGACCAAGGATTACTGTTGCATCTGAAAGCTCTTTAGGAGTTAATTGGTAGTGTATATTTTGGTTTGAATTTATACCGATTGTAGCCAAAACATCATTGACTGTTTCAGGCATTTGAGATACTGACATATCATGTTTTTTAGTGAGGGCGCAAATATAGGAGTTGTGTTTAAAGTGACAAATTTTTACGCCATGGCATTTAATTATTTTTAAAAGTATTTTCTTAAAAAGCGAAGGATGAAAATATATTTTTTAAATTCTTAACAGAAAGAGGACTTTCATTATTTTATTTTAAATAATTATTGCTTTTAAAGATTCAGAATGTGGAAAAGAAGGACTAAAAATAGTGAGCGAAGGATGGATTTTTTAAATTAATTTAAGTAATAATGTTTAGAAACTCAACTCAGGAATTTTACCATCTACAATGAGGTTGGCATTTGTTTTTTCTTTTATTTCTTCAACTGTAACACCTGGCGCCCTTTCCAACAATTTAAATCCATTAGCTGTGATTTCTATAACAGCTAAGTCTGTAACAATTTTCTTAACGCAATTCGTTCCTGTTAATGGCAAAGAACAAGATGTAAGAAGTTTACTTTCACCTGAAGGACTAGTATGCATCATAGCAACTATAATATTCTTTGCACTTGCAACTAAATCCATTGCGCCACCCATTCCTTTAACCATTTTACCTGGAATTTTCCAGTTAGCTATATCCCCATTTTCGCTTACCTCCATAGCACCAAGTACAGTTAAATTAATTTTGCCTGAACGTATCATTCCGAAACTCATAGCGCTGTCAAAAATAGATGAGCCGGGTAGAGTTGTAATTGTTTGTTTGCCTGCATTTATAAGATCTGCATCTTCTTTGCCTTCTATTGGAAATGGTCCCATACCCAATAAACCATTCTCACTTTGCAGTACAACATTCATTCCTTGGGGAATATAATTTGCTACCAGCGTGGGAATGCCAATACCAAGGTTCACATAAAAACCGTCTTTTAATTCCTGTGCAATTCGCTGTGCTATCTGAAATTTATTGAGCGCCATAAAATTAATTTGAAGAATGGATTTTCTTAATCAGGGGATTTGATAGAAATATAAAATTGAGAAGTTATAAAAACCTACTACTGCAATTTAGTTACTGTTCGTTGCTCAATTCTTTTTTCGTAATTGCTACCCTGAAAAATATGCTGAACAAAAATTCCAGGGGTGTGTATAAAGTTGGGATCTAACTCGCCATCTTCTACTAATTCCTCCACCTCTGCAATGGTAATTTTTGCAGCCATAGCCATAAGCGGATTAAAATTTCTTGCAGTATCCTTATAAATTAAATTTCCACTTCGGTCACCTTTCCATGCTTTTACTATTGCAAAATCTGCCTCAAAAGCCATCTCTAATAAATATTCTTTACCATTAAAAGATCTCGTTTCTTTTCCCTCTGCAACTTCTGTACCCACACCCGCAGGGGTAAATATAGCAGGCATGCCATAACCTGCAGCCATACATCTTGTTGCAAGCGTACCTTGTGGTATGAGTTCTACCTCGAGTTCCCCTGATAATAATTGTCTTTCAAATTCTGCATTCTCACCTACATATGATGCAATCATTTTTTTTACCTGTTTTTTTTGTAGCATTAATCCAATACCAAAATCATCTACCCCCGCATTGTTAGATATACAGGTTAAATTCTTCACTCCTTTTTCTACCAAAGCAGTTATACAGTTTTCAGGTATACCGCACAATCCAAACCCACCAAGCATGATCGTTTGCCCGTCTACAATCTCTTTTATTGCTTCAAGCGCATTCTCACTTAACTTGTCCATTAGCTGATTTTATTGTTTTTTTTAACCTAATATTTTCCCGTATTCTTCCATTACGTACTACTATTGTATCGAGCAAAGGCCTCAAAATTTCTTCGTGCTTTAAATAGAAATCATAACTCTTGTAAAAAGTTTTACGGTCTGTTTTATTCTTTGCAAATATTTTCATTTGCAATTCTAAATTTTCTCTTTCTAAATTTTTTAAAGAATCTTTTGCAAGGAACTCTTGCGTGAACACGTCCGCTTGTGTGAGTTCCCACATAATATTTTCCATTTTATCTGGAGACAATACTGAACCATTATTTTGTTGACAGCAGAGCAGAAAACCACTTAAAAAAAATCCAAAAAATATTTTCATTACTTTAAACCTTCTTTGTAACTATTTGCATTTGTCAAATCAAGTTTGCTTAGCAACTCAACAGCTTTTGCTCTGTCTTGCGGCTGAGCTTTTGAAAAAATTCTAATTAACTCATTCGCTTTCCCTTGAAAGAAGAACTGATTGATCATCGTGTTTGGGTTATCGTTGTTAAAGACACCAAGTAAATTTAAAGAATTTAAAATTTCTAATCTCCCTGCATTTTCATCTTCATAAAATTTATCAAGCCCTAATCTATAGTAATTGTAATAAATATCATTCATAACAGCATAACGGGTATTGAGCATATTATCAACGAGCCAATAACGATTGCGTATTCCATCGAAAGCTTTCCAACCTTTTATACCTCTTCCATCAGGTGCATTGTTTACTATATTTTGAGCTTTTAAAAATGAAACCTCACCGCCACGAATTCCAAAAGATTCGTTGTCAAATGCAATAATCATATTTACATAATAAGCAAAAATTGCAGTAAGATTTGAAATTTGAGGATCGTTACCTGTTACTCGATTGTCATTAAATTCTAACTGTTGGAACTCTACATATTTAAAATTTATATCCTCATCTTTAAAATTAATTATTGGGGACAGATAAGATGTATTAAACACCGGTCTGGCCGCCTGAATCGTTAATGAACCCTTGTAAATATTCGTTTCATCTGTTGATTGAAGATTTAAGAAAAAAGTACAATCAATCTTTTCGTTTGGGGCATAAGTATCCTTGGTCCATTTTCTATTATTAAGAAAATTATTCAAGGCTGTTTGTAAAGTTTGGAATGCGTTTCTGCTTACATTATTTGTGACCTGAACGGCAGATACTGTAACTCTCGCATTAAGTTCCTGTGCTTGCGTACAACAATAAATAAAGACAGCGATAAAGATTAAGATAGATTTTTTCATACTAGTTATTTAAAATTGTATTCATTATGTCAACTGCTATCGCTTCTTTACTTTTGGTTTTGAATGCAAATTTATCATGCGCTCTGTTAAAAATAGTGATTTTATTAGTGTTGTAACCGAACCCCGCCCCCTGGTCATTTAATGAATTCAAGATTATAAAGTCAGCATTTTTATCATTCAATTTTTTCAAAGCATTGGCTTCTTCGTCTGTTGTTTCTAATGCAAAACCTACCAATATCTGCTTCTTTGTCTTTATTTCTCCAAGCTTTTTTAAAATGTCATTCGTCTTTTTTAATTCCAAAATAAAAGTTTCTTCCTTCTTTTTTATTTTTTCTTTCGCAACAATGACTGGTGTATAATCCGCAACAGCAGCACACATCACTGCAATATCGCATTCATTAAATTTACCCACACAAGCTTCATACATCTCCAATGCTGTAGTTACCCTAATAGTTGTTAAGTAAGAAGGAACATCTTCGGTAGAAGGTCCCAATACGAGCGTAACGTCTGCACCTCTTTTTATGCATTCGTTTGCCAGTGCGATTCCCATCTTTCCTGTACTATGGTTGCCAATAAATCTCACAGGATCGAGCGGTTCGTTTGTTGGCCCTGCTGAAATTAAAATTTTCTTCCCTTTAAGTTGTCTATCTATTTGAAAATAATTTTCAAAGAATTCTAACATTTTTTCCGGCTCCATCATTCTTCCTTCGCCTGTTAACCCACTAGCTAATTCTCCATTTACCACGGGAAGCATAATGTTGCCATACGAACTTAATAAACCAATATTTCTCTTGGTTGATGGATGTTTCCACATGTCTTCATCCATAGCAGGCGCAATAAATACGGGACAGGTTGCAGACAGATAAACAGCGAGTAAAAGGTTATCACAAATACCGGTTGCCATTTTAGCTATCGTATTACAACTTGCAGGGGCAATAATCATCAAGTCAGCCCATCTGCCTAACATCACATGGTTCGCCCAAGTGTCGTCGCTTGACAGATCTTGCAATACTTCATTTTTACTTAAAGTAGCAAGGGTAAGAGCAGGTATAAATTTGGTGGCAGCTTTAGTCATTATAACTTTAACCTCGGCACCATTTTTAACCAACAACCTTACAAGCGTAACTATTTTATAGGCAGCAATACTACCCGTAACAGCAATTAGAATTTTTTTTTCTTGAAGCATATAAAATAAAAACGACGGATAAACCGTCGTTAAAATTATAAATAATTCTCTGTAATAATCTTTCGAAATAAAATCTTAACTAAAAAGATCTTCATCATTTTTACGGAAGTAAACTTTATCTTCTAAAAATTCTGTCGTTGCAAGCAAAGCCGCATTGGGCATACGCTCATAAGCCCGGGAGATTTCTATCTGCTCTTTATTTTCATGTACTTCCTCTAAACTATCTGTGTGACTTGCAAATTCCTCTAATTTACTGTGAAGTTCTTCTTTTACAGTAATATTTATTTGATTTGCCCTTTTAGCCATAATAGCTATCGATTCATATAAATTGCCAGTTTTATCTTTCATATCAGATAACTTTTTAGGCTCTACACTACTGCTCGTATTAGAGCTTAGCTGACGACGAAGTTTGCTCATTTGTTAGTTCTTTTATATTTTTTTGACTTAATTTACTATAATCTTCTGCTTCTTTTAATAATTTACTTTCAGGAAATCTATCAGCGAAGTCAAGATATTCTGTCGTAACTTTTTCAAAACGTTCAATCTGCTTCTCAGGTACACTAAGTTTTGCAAATTTGTAAAATGATTTAACAACCATCAATTTATATTCATCTGCTTTTTGAGATTCAGGATAATTATTCAGCAAACTGTTGAAGGCTAAGCCTGAAGATCTGAACTGGCTAAGATTATAATATAACTGCGCTGCACGGCCTTCTTTTAATTCGAGTTTTGCTCTACCCTCATCAATAATTGCAGTAGCATCTTTTATTCTGGAGGAGCCGGGGTGAGTATTTATAAAAGTCTGCATCATGTTCATGGACTTAAGCGTATTAACCTGCTCTAATTCAATTTTTGGACTTTGCTTAAAATAACAATATGCACGAACATAATCAACCTCTTCTGCACGTGGGCTATTTGGGAACACTTCTAAGAACCCTTTAAAGAGATTCTCCGCATCTTTGTACTGCTTTTCGTAATAAAAACAATATGCCCATTTATAATAAAGATCTTCAAATTTATCTGTTCCTTTTACAGACGCAAATAATTCTTCATAAAGAAGTTGTGCATTCCTGTATTTTTTCTTGGAGTAGAATTCATCAGCCTTGCTGAGTTTAAAAGCAGTATCGTTACTTTTTTGAATTTTGCTAAATTTGCTACACGACGCCAAACTTCCAAAAACCAACAAAACTAAAATAATTCTAAAAATTGACTTCATAAATATTTGCGAAATTAACTTATTTGGTTCAAAAATGACTCAATAATATTTATTAACCAAAATTGGATAGTTAATGAATTTATAAACATGGGTATAAGCAAAGAACCCTTCCATATCTGGAAGGGTTCTTTTAAATTATTTCAACTAATTAATTAGACTTAATATCAACCGTGTTTTTGTTAGAACCATCACTTACTTCACAGTTTGTAGAAATACGATCAGCACTAATACCTTCTTTCTCTACTAGATACATTTTGATTGCTTCGTTTCTTCTGTTACAAACAGCTTGAGCAGCTTTAGATGCTTCCGGGTAACCCGTTACAGTAATGTTACATGTAGGATTAGCTTTCATTTTAGAAGCAACAGATGCTAGCATTGCACGGGTATCATTGCTTAAAGTTTGCACGTTTCCTTTAAATGTAAGACTAGGATAATCACTTGGACATGAAGACATCGGAGTCGCTGCAACAATATTCTTGCAACACTCAGGATCAGGACATTTACCAACACCATCAGCATTAACTGGTTGACACTCAGTTGGAGTAATCAATTGCTTATCCTTACAATCCGGAACACCATCACCATCAGTATCTTTAGTTACACCATGTGTATCAACCGGGCAACCTGCAGGAGTATTAGGCTCACGATCAAGTTGATCAAGTACACCATCACCATCTGCATCTTCAAATGTAGGCTTTGGTAATTTCATATGCTTTGGTTGGTTTAACTCGCTATATGCATAGTCCAAAGGATTTAACCAATATAGAGGCTCTACAGCTTTACCACCAAGATTAAAGTTTAAATGAACTGATGCATAGTTATAAGAATCAAAATCACGTGTTTGAGCAGGATCAGTGCGAGGTTGTTCTTGCCACTGTTGACCATCCAATAAATCAGTTTTTACAAAAGTAAAACGATCTTCAATAGCCAAGTTTACTCTTTTACCTAATTTAAATGCAACACCTGCAAGTACATTACCTGATGGCTTTAATGTTTTACCATTAACACCTGGCGTAGTTGCACGAGTTCCTCTAGTGCTTTGTGCGTCAGTTTCATAAGTATCATCCATTCCATTCTTCAAATCATTTCTGATATCTTTTCTTCTTTTATAAAGATTAGTCTCAGCAGCATATTTTGCTTGAGTAGCATTAAATAATGCTCTGTAGGGAGCCCCATTTGCATCTAATGCATTTATCTTAGTTCTAAAAAGAGATGCGCCAATACCCGCACCACCATAGATCAAGAGACCGGTTTTTGCTTTATGAAATCTAATATTGTTCAAAGTAAAAATACCCTGAAGACTTAAATCCTGCAATTTTGTTTTGTAATTATAGTAAACAAAATCTGCATTAGGACTAGTTGCTCCTGCACCATTTGTGTTTACAACCGCCCCAAGATTGTTTCTTACAGGCGCAAAATAACTACCCCAAGCTTCGTTCTTTGAGAAAGATTCAGAAGCTTTCCAGTTCTGTCCTCTCATATCAAGATTTACATATTCTGCTCTCAGAGAGAATAAATAACCAAGCGCTTTTCTAACTGTTATACCAAAGTTTGGCGCAGTAAAGGTTTTCGTAGATACATCTCCACTTACCGTAGCTATTCCTGTACTTATACCAACTTCTACCATATTTCGTGGCTTAGCAGGAAAAGAATAGTTATTGTTAAAGAATTCATTTTGTTGTCCCATTTTTTTATTAGGAATAACAGATGAATCGTAGATACTATATCCACCATTCATGTAGCCTGTGTTTCCTGTTCCCGTCTGTGCAAATGCACCAGCCGAAACAAGCATACAAATAGCCGTAAATAATTTTAATTTTTTGCTTACCATAACTTAAAAGTTGTTGAATTTTCGAAAATATTCTGATTGATTAATTGCAAATGTAAACAACCGAGCTAAATATACAAATTTTTTTTACCATTTATTTATAATTTAATCTTCGCTTTACATTGATTTATTAAGTATTATCAAGACTGATGCCAAAGCAAAATAGTTGCATGTATTGAGAAAAAACATTTTTATATAGAATTAATAAACGAAATACCGTACTCCTGCCCTAAATTGCTTTTTTTTAGAAGATGGAATCTTTTCAAAACATTATTAGTGAGGAGTTAAAGGTATTTGAATCAAAATTTTCAAATGCGGTTAAAAGTAATGTGGCCATGCTTGACACCGTAATGAAATACATAATTAAGCGGAAAGGAAAACAACTACGGCCGATGTTTGTTTTTTTAAGTGCCAAACTTCATGGCACAATTAACGAAAGCACCTATAGAGCGGCTGCATTGGTAGAAATGCTTCATACAGCTACGCTCGTTCATGACGATGTAGTAGACGAATCCATGGAACGTCGTGGTTTTTTCTCAATTAATGCTGTGTGGAAAAACAAAATTGCAGTTTTAGTAGGCGATTATCTTTTGTCTAAAGGACTATTACTTTCTACCGAAAACGGAGAATTTGAACAACTCCGCATCCTATCTGAAGCTATTAAACAAATGAGTGAGGGTGAATTGTTACAAATTGAAAAGACCAGGAAGCTCAACATTGACGAGGCAGTATATTTTGAAATAATCAAGAACAAAACGGCATCATTACTTTCTTCCGCGTGTGCAGTTGGAGCCTACAGCACAACTCAAAACAAAGAGATTTGCGAAAGAATGAAAGTTTTTGGTGAAAAAACAGGGATAGCTTTTCAGATTAAAGACGACCTTTTTGATTATGGATCAGAGAAAATTGGTAAACCTACAGGAAATGACATCAAAGAAAAAAAGATGACACTCCCCCTTATTTACACTTTAGGTAAGGTAGATAAACAGACTTTGAGGAAAATTGTCTACATAATTAAAAACAACAATACAGACAAAAACAAAGTACAATGGGTCATTGACACTGTTGTAGATACTGGTGGAATAAGGTATGCCGAAGAAAAAATGAAAGAATATAGAGATGAGGCACTGGCCATCATTGATGAATTTCCGGATTCAGAGGTTGGAGATGCTCTCAGGGATCTAGTACGTTTTACTACAGATAGAAAATTTTAATACTCTTGGAAAAAACATGGAAAATACTCCCGTATGATTTAAAGGAAATTGAATCAATCCACGAAAGTCTAAAAGTTAGCAAATCCATTTGCAAACTTCTTACTCAAAGAAAATTTGACATATACGATAAAGCAAAAGAGTATTTTCTACCGTCATTGCAGAACCTTCACGACCCTTTCTTAATGAAGGACATGCAAAAAGCAGTATTTAGAATTGACAAAGCAATTGCAGAAAAAGAAAAAATTTTGGTATTTGGAGATTATGATGTTGACGGTACCACATCTGTTGCGACCATGCACAGTTTTCTATCCGAGATATACGATTCAAAAAATTTAGATTTTTACATTCCACATAGGTATCGAGAAGGTTATGGAGTAAGCAAAGCAGGAATTGATTATGCAGCCAAAGATAATTTCAAACTTATTATATGCCTAGACTGTGGTATTAAATCTGTTGACCTCATTGACTATGCAAATTCGTTAGGCATAGATTTTATTATTTGTGATCATCATCTTCCAGGAAGTGAAATTCCTAGAGCAGTAGCAGTGCTAAATCCAAAACAAGCGGACTGCTTTTATCCTTATAAAGATTTGTGTGGCTGTGGTGTTGGGTTCAAATTGATGACCGCTCTTGCGATGCATTATAATCTCCCAGAAGACAGTGTTTATAAATACCTTGATTTAGTAGCAACAGCAATTGCTGCTGACATTGTACCAATGACAGGCGAAAACAGAATACTCGCTTACTATGGATTACAAAAAATTAATACCAATCCCCTTCCCGGTATTAAAGCATTAATGGAACTGGGTGGCATAAGTAAAATAATGACAATCACAAATGTAGTTTTCATTATCGCACCTAGGGTAAATGCCGCAGGAAGAATGGACGATGCAAAAAAAGCTGTTCAACTATTCATAGAAAAAGATGCTGAAAAAGCAAAAGAGTTTGCTGAAATGCTGCATATTGATAACAAAGAAAGAAAAGAAGCAGATAGCAGCATTACAGAAGAGGCGTTGCAATTTATTCACGACAGTGTTGTTTTACAAAATAAAAAAACATGTGTTGTTTACAGTGAACATTGGCACAAAGGCGTTGTGGGTATTGTCGCCAGCAGACTTATTGAACATTATTACAAACCCACAATTGTGCTTACAAAAAGTGGAGATTATATTGCCGGAAGCGCACGAAGTGTTCCGGGTTTTAATTTGTACGAAGCCATTTACGAATGCAAAGATTTATTAATGGCTTACGGTGGGCATTTTGCAGCCGCAGGTCTTACATTAGCACCTGAAAATTTAGTTCCATTTACAAATAGGTTTGAAGAGGTTGTTGCAGCTACTATTCCCGATCATCTTCTAGTACCCGAAATAATTATTGATGCTGAAATAAATTTTGAAGAAATAACTGAAAATTTTTACAACATTATTTCCCGCATGGAGCCATTTGGACCAGAAAATATGCGACCTGTTTTTTTAGCAAGAAAATGTGAAGATTTTGGCTATTCAAAAATTTTAAAAGAAGCTCACATCAAATTTGTACTTCGGCAAAAAGAAACAATTATGAATGGCATTGCTTTTAATATGTATGAAAAATTCCCTCTGCTTGCAAATCAAAAAGAAATTGATATTGTTTTTTCCATAGATGAAAATGAATGGAATGGCAACAAAAATTTGCAGTTAAAAGTTATTGATTTAAGAAGAAGTGAATCTTAAAAAATAATTTTTTAAAACCTTTACCAGTCTTTATGAAATCATTTAAATATTTCAACTATTTTTTTTACCTCTTATATAATTGGGATGCTAGAATTGCCCTTCATATTATTAGAAATGAAATAAGAGGAGAAAGTAAATACAGCATTAATACAATAGGTTCAGACTCTCTTAAAAATTTAGAAAAAAAAGGCATTGACATTACACATGCTACTATTTACATGCCCGTATCTTATGACTTGCTGGAAAATTTTTTCGAAGAAATTAAAATTGAAACCTTTAATCATTTTCTAGATATCGGTTGTGGCAAGGCCAGAGCTATGTGTGTAGCAGCAGCGTATGGAGTAAAGAAAATTAGCGGTGTGGAATTATCAAGAGAATTGTATAATACCGCTATTGAAAATATTGCTGTCGTAAAACAAGCAAATCCATCAACCGGTATTAAAATCTACAATAACGATGCTTTTTATTTTGATATTGAAGACGATGTTGATTGCATCTTTATGTTCAACCCTTTCGATGAAACAATAATGGAGGCTGTGATGGAAAACATAGAGACAAGTTTAGATTTAAACCCCAGAGTTATAACTATTATTTACATTAACCCCATGGAGAAACATGTGTTACTAGATTGGGGTTATGAAGAAATCTTTCACTCAAAAAAAATGAAATATCTGGAGGGAAGTATTTTTGTAAAAAATGCTTAAAAAAGAAAAACCCGCAAATGTAAGTTTGCAGGTTTGTGTAAATTTTTATTTAGTCGATTATTAATTACTTCCCATTAATTCTACACTTCTACTAATGAATTGCGTAAGATTTTTTCCTGTTAATAAGCCTTGAGATAGCAAAGCTAAATCAGCAAGATTTTTAACTAATTTTTCCTGTTGTGGAGCATCAGTTTCAGCCAATATATTTTTATAAATTGGATGGTTACCGTTTACAGTCAGCGCAACTTCATCGGGCATCTGTGCATAAAACGCTGCCATACCGCCACCTGCTGCAGCCATATCTTTCATACGACGCATTTGCTCAGGCCTTGTAGCAGTAACCGGCGGGGCTTCTACACTTAATCCTTTAACTTCTACCGTTACATGCAGCCCTTCCTGTGGCTGTTCAAACAATTTTTTTAATTGCTCTGATTCCTCATTGGTAAGAACACTTTCTGCTCCTTCTGTTTTATCTATTAAATTATCCGCAATATCTGCATCCACTCTTGTAAAAATAAAATCACTCCATTTCATTTCAACCGTATTTATAAAAGCAGCATCTACCAATGTTTCAGCTTTTACAACAATATATCCTTTTGCAGTCGCTTGTTGTATGTAAGCATCTTGCTGTACCGGATTTGTAGTGTATAAAATAACCTGTTTACCTTCTTTATTTTTTTGTGAAGCAGTTGCGGTAACATATTCCTCCTTTGTATAAAATTTACCGCTGGTATCTTCCATTATAAAAAAGCTGTTGCTCTTTTCTAGGAATTTATCGTCAGTCATCATACCATACTTTACAAACAAACCAAGACTCTCCCACTTTTGCTCAAATTCAGTACGTTCATTCTTAAAAAGCTCCTCTAATTTATCTGCAACTTTCTTGGTTATGTGGGCATTTATTTTACGAACATTTGGGTCGCCCTGTAAATAACTTCTGCTAACGTTTAATGGAATATCAGGACTGTCAATAACACCTTGTAGCAACATCAAAAATTCTGGTACAATGTCTTTTACTTCGTCTGTAACAAATACCTGGTTGCTGTATAACTGTATTTTATCTTTTTGTATTTCGTAGCTGTTTTTTATTTTAGGGAAGTACAAAATACCTGTGAGGTTAAAGGGATAATCAACATTTAGATGAATCCAAAACAATGGTGTTTCATTAAATGGATAAAGTTCTTTGTAAAAATTTTCGTAATCTTCTTTTGTAAGGTCAGCCGGTTTTTTTGTCCAGGCCGGTGTTGTATTGTTTAATGGCTTTGCAACAACTATTTCAGCAGGCTCCTCTCCTTCTTTTACTTCTTTTATTTCTTCAGCCTTTTCATTTACATCTTTAAAATAAATTGGAACAGGTAAAAATTTACAGAACTTTTCTAAAATACTTTTTACTTTATACGGCTCTAAAAACTCTTTGCTTTCTTCGTTTATATGAAGAATAATATCTGTACCACGCAATTCTTTTTCTGCAGGCTCTAAACTAAATTCCGGACTGCCATCACATTCCCATCTCACAGCAGTTGCTCCTTCTTTAAAACTTTTAGTCACAACTTCTACTTTTTCACTTACCATAAAAGATGAGTAAAAGCCTAATCCAAAATGCCCGATAATATTATTTTCATTCTGTCCTTTGTATTTTTCCAAAAATTCTTCCGCACCGCTAAATGCTACCTGATTCAAATATTTATCTACTTCCTCTTCTGTCATACCCACACCACGATCACTTATCGTTAATGTCTTTTTTTCAGCATCCAATAAAATATCAATTCTTAATTCGCCGATATCTCCCTTTGCTTCACCGATAGAAGAAAGCGTTTTCAATTTTTGCGTAGCATCAACCGCGTTACTTACCAACTCACGAATAAAAATATCGTGTTCACTATATAAAAACTTTTTAATTATCGGAAAGATGTTTTCCGTTTGTACTCTTATACTTCCTTTTTGCATATAA
>JBBREY010000050.1:0-20299 GCA_038225275.1 Chitinophagales bacterium
GCTAAAGATCAAATTGCACAAGGATATAGAGCAAGTTATGCAACAGGCTCTGTCTTGAATACTACTAATGCTGCTTCATTACGTAACCAAGGTGTTGAATTGACTTTAAATGCAACACCGGTAAGGAAAAGAGATTTTGAATGGAATATTAGTTTCAATTTCAGTCATATGTGGAGCGAAGTGCTTACACTTCCCGAATCGATCGGACGATTTAATGATTTTTATAATTCTGATACCTACATTTCAAATGTACGTGGCGGATTGATCAGAGGTCGTTCCACAGGTTCAATAACTGGTTCCAATTATATTAGAAACAATGCCGGTCAGATAGTAGTAAGTTCTTTAAATGGGGTGCCTTTAATAAATGGCGGTACAAACGTTTTCATTGGAGACAGAACACCTGATTTCACTTTAGGAACTTTAAATTCATTTAAATATAAAAATCTAAGTCTTAGCTTTCTGTGGGATTTAAAAGTTGGCGGCGATATTTATAACGGCACTGATCAACTTCTCACAAACTTGGGTAAAAGCATTCGTACTGCTAATAGAAGCACGCCAATTGTTGTGAAAGGTGTATTGAATGATGGGTTACAAAACACAGCAAACCCCACTGTAAATACACTTGCAATAGTACCTCAGTATTCTTCAACATATTACACATCACTACCCGATGAAGAATTCATTCAAAAAGATGTGAATTGGTTCAGGTTGAGAGATTTGACACTTTCATATTCACTGCCTTCAAAAACGATAAAAAGCCTCAAAGCATTCAAGAGTTTAAGTTTATTTGTAACAGGAAATGATTTAATACTTTTTACCAATTATTATGGTGCTGACCCTGCAGTAAATGCAAATAACCCAGGTACAGGTGGTGTAGGAGGTTACGGCCTTGATCTTGGAAGTGCACCAACTCCACTAGGGTTAAATTTTGGGTTAAGGGGAAATTTTAAATAATCATACTACAACACTTTATATGAAACATAATATTATAAGAACAATTTTATTTTTTACCATACTCTCCTTTGTTGGATTATCATCCTGCAAGAAAAAAATTGAAGATGCATATCTCAATCCTAATGCACCTGTAGTAGTGCCAATAGAAACCGTATTGCCTGGTGTTATAGGAGGTTTTACTGCCTTTAACTCTGCTGCAGGCACCAACTACGGATTACAAATTGATGATGTCCTTTTAGGAAGGTATGTTCAATATTGGGGAAGTACTGCATCGGGCGAAAACTATGGTGGAATGGGCGGTACAATAGGCAGCGATAATACAGGAGGTATTTGGGCAACTACTTATTATGGTCATGGAGGAAACGTGAATTATATCATTCAAAAAGGAACTGAGGAGCAAAAATGGGATTTCGTAGGTGTTGGATATGCCATACGTGCATGGGATTGGCTGGAACTAACCAATCAATATGGCGATGCTATTTTAAAACAGGCGTTTGATGTAAGCCGTGCGCAATTTTTGTATGATACGCAACCTGAATTTTACGATAGTTGCAGAGCCATCTGTTTTAAAGCACTTGAAAATTTAAACCGAACTGATGGTAGTGTAAACCCTGCAAACTTAGCGGCAAGTGATGCTTATTTAAACAACGGAGATTTAAACAAGTGGAAGAAATTTGTTTATGGTATACTTGCTAGGTCTTATATAGACCTAAGCAGTAAAAATATTTTTCTTTCTAAGAACTATGCAGATTCTGCAATAAAATATGCAACGCTGTCACTGAGCAACAACAACGAAAATATATTAGCTACATTCTCTGGGGTAAACACGAGCAATGGTTTCAACAGTTATTTTGGACCAACTCGATCAAACATAGGAACGATAAGGCAGGGTGGATATATTGCCAACTTGATGAGTGGTGCAAACACAGGAGCTTTTACAGGTGTGAGTGACCCAAGGGCGGGTTATATGCTCAGCGAAAATGCCGCCGGAACATTTAAAGGAGTTGCACCATGGTTAGGTGTTTCAGAATATATAAGCGGTACAACACCCACATCAGGATATCCTAAAAACTTTTGGAGAAACCCGGTTGTATCCGCTACTTCAGGTACCGATGATAGTGCAAAATATGTTTTTGGCAATAGGGGCCCATGGCCCATTATGACAGCATCTGAAATGCAGTTTGTGCTTGCTGAAGCTGCTTATAGAAAGGGAGATAAAACGGCCGCTCTTGCAGCTTATAAAAATGGCATCAGTCTCAATTTTGATATGCTTACCACAACCTTTTCATTTAAAATTCCTGCATCAAGGGTAATAACTGCGACTTCTAAAAATGCTTATTTAAATAATCCTGCAATAGTGCCGCCAACTGCGGCTGGTCTTACCCTCACACATATAATGCTGCAAAAATATATTGCTTTATTTGGTTGGGGTACGCACCAAACATGGACCGATATGCGAAAATATCATTACGTAGATCTTGATCCTGCAACAGGTAATAAAGTATACGCTGATTTTACGCCACCGCCAATATCTCCAATCAATTATTTAGTTACAACAAATAATGGTAAATATGTTTACCGGTGCAGACCACGCTTTAATTCAGAATACTTATATAACATTCCTGAACTTACCCGTATCGGTGCTTTAAACACAGATTATAATACATACGAATGCTGGTTTTCTATGCCTTAATTTTTAAATAAAAAAACATGAAATTTTTTAAGTCAAATATATTTTGGTGCAGTTTAATTTTTTTCATTTTCTCAATTGTAGGATGTAAAAGAGAAATACCTGAACTCACCTCAACAGACACCAACATTTCCAACGGCGCAGTATTACAGGTGTATAATGCCACAGTAAAATCAAACCGTAATTATGTATATGTTGATAATACGCCTGTGTCCGGTGCCGTTTTCTCATCTGGTGGTACTTTCCCGAATACCGCTTACGGTTTTAAACTCTCACCGGGTACGCATACTATTCTAATAAAAGATACAGCCTTAGCAACCACTCAGGTGCCGCTTACTTTTTCACAATCATTTGATGCAGGCAAAAGCTATACTGTTTTTACGTACGATACAACAACAAGTATTAAACAGCTTACTGTGCTAAATAATATTGTGGTCCCAACTGACACGTCATCTCGTTTACGACTTGCCAATTTTATTTATAACTCAGCAGCCATTCCAAACGTAGATGTATATTCTTTTAGAAGAATATCAGGTACTCCCATTTTTTCAGGTGGTTCACCGGTTTTTACAGGTAACACACCCATATTTTCAAACATTGTAAGCAATAAAGTGACGGACTATATTCCTTATGCATCAGGCCTTACTGATACATTTTATGTATATGCAACCGGCACAACATCGCCTTTAATTGTAAAGGGTGTAGTGCCTAGCCTTGTACCTACAAGAAGTTATACAACTGCACTAACAGGAAGTTTCAGAGGGGCCAAAGCCATTGGAACGTTCGCCAATTATTAAAATCTAATTTTACACTTCATACTTAAATGAAGAAGAGACTTTCCCTCATGGCTGAGAAGGTCTCTTCTTTGTTAGATCAATTCTTACGTACTCAAAATTTAAAAAATGCTTTACTTCTGCATTTTTAAAAATGTAGAATAAACCTTTACATCAGCATTCCTTCAACCAACATCTTCACCTCACTCAACGCAATTCTTTCCTGCCTCATATCATCTCTGTACCTTATGGTAACGGTATTATCTTCTTTCGTTTGGTGATCTATTGTCACGCAGAATGGCGTGCCTATTGCATCCATACGGCGATAACGTTTTCCTATCGCATCTTTTTCTTCATAAAAGCAATAGAAACTTTTCTTACAATCTTCCAATAATTCTTTTGCAATTTCAGGCAAACCATCTTTTTTTAGCAATGGCAAAATAGCCAGTTTTGTAGGAGCTAGTTTTGCCGGTATTTTTAACACTACACGTCCATCTTCTGTGCCATCTTCTTTCGTCCATTTTTCATTTTGATAAGCAAGGCTAAGTATTGTAAGAAACAAACGATCCAAACCTACAGAGGTCTCCACTACATATGGCGTATAATTCCCGTACGGTTTTCCTTCTTCGTTTAAGTCGTTATCAAAATACTGTATTTTCTTTTTGCTAAAGGTGGCATGCTGGGTAAGATCAAAATCTGTACGGCTGTGTATACCCTCCAGTTCCTTCCAGCCAAATGGAAACTCAAATTCAATATCCAGCGCCATATCAGCGTAATGCGCCAGTTTTATGTGATCATGAAAGCGTAATTTTTCTGCAGGAATACCAATGCTTTCATGCCATTTTTTTCTTTCCGCTTTCCAGTATTCGTACCATTGTTTTTGCGAGCCCGGGCGCACAAAAAACTGCATTTCCATTTGTTCAAATTCCCGCATTCTAAAAATAAACTGGCGGGCAACAATTTCATTTCTAAAAGCTTTACCTGTTTGTGCAATACCAAAAGGTATTTTCATGCGACCGCTTTTTTGCACATTTAAAAAGTTTACAAAAATTCCCTGTGCAGTTTCGGGGCGTAAATAAATGGTATCTGCCTCGCCTGCTATCGCTCCAATTTTTGTGTTGAACATTAAATTAAATTCTCTGATGTCCGTCCAGTTGCAGGTCTTGCTGATGCCACATTTTATATTGTTGTCTTCAATTAATTTTTTTAATCCTACATAGTCTGTTGTTGCAAGAAGCGCATCCATGCTTGCTAAAAGTTCTGTTGCCAGTTGTTCATTAACAACTGCCAATTGCTCTGCATGCCCTTCAATTAAATGATCTACTCTGTATCTCTTATTGCTATCCTTATTATCAATCATGGGGTCGCTAAAACTATCCACGTGCCCACTTGCTTTCCAAACTGTTGGGTGCATAAAAATAGCCGCATCAATTCCCACAATATTTTCATGCAGTTGCGTCATGCTTTTCCACCAGGCATCTCTTATGTTTTTCTTTAGTTGTGCACCCATTTGCCCGTAATCATACACAGCCGCCAAGCCATCGTACAACTCACTGCTTTGAAAAATGTACCCGTATTCTTTACAATGCGAAATTATTTCCGCAAAATTGTTTGCTTCATTTGCCATAGCTGCAAATATAAAGATTGATAAGCGGCTCATAAAATATGCTGCGCATTTTTATGAGCAGGGCAAAACACAGGTATGTGCAGCTTCGGTGGCAATTAGGATTTGTTGCTTTTTTATTTTCGGGGAAAAGAAAAAAGGAATCACATTTCATCTTTTATTTCTTTTTTCATTTTCTTTATGTTTTTACTTTACGAGATATCTAAATATTTCATTAATGTTTAAACATTGTATCAGACTTCTTGTTTATAAAAATTACTTTTGCAGCCAACAAAATTCTCTCAATTATGTCTCAATTATTTTCTCCGTTTTCAATAAAGAATTCAACATTTAAAAATAGAATAGTCGTTTCGCCCATGTGCCAATATTCATCCGTAGATGGGTTTGCAAACGATTGGCATTTAGTTCATTTAGGCACAAGGGCAGTTGGTGGTGCAGGGCTAGTATTCACTGAAGCTGCAGCAGTTACTCCCGAGGGAAGAATAACGCCTGATGATCTGGGAATTTGGAAAGATGAGCATGTTGACTATTTAAAACGCATCACAACTTTTATTGAAGCGCAAGGAAGTGTTGCCGGTATTCAATTGGCACACGCAGGGCGCAAAGCAAGCCACAGCAGTGCATGGAAAGGTGGCAAAGCGTTGGTAGATTCTCCTGACGCCTGGCAAACGCTGGCACCAAGCAACATTCCTTATGCAACAACCGATCCTTTACCAAAAGCAATGGCGATTGAAGAAATTAAACAATGTGTAACTGACTTTGAACATGCTGCACAACGTTCAATAGATGCAGGTTTTAAAGTAATAGAAATTCATGCAGCTCATGGATATTTGATCAATGAGTTTTTATCTCCCATAAGTAATAAGCGTGCGGATGAATACGGCGGAAGTTTTGAAAACAGGATTCGTTTTTTATTGGAAATAGTAGCAGCCACAAGAGAAGTTATTGGAAACGATGTTCCATTGTTTGTCCGCATTTCTGCAACTGATTGGGTTGAGGGTGGCTGGACCATAGAAGATTCAGTAAAACTTTGCACATTATTAAAAGCTGCATCTGTAGATTTAATTGATTGTTCTACAGGCGGTAATTCACGTGATCAAAAAATTCCTGTTGGGCCATTATACCAGGTAACATTTGCTGAAGAAATAAAAACTAACTGTGATATTGCAACCGGTGCGGTAGGTATGATAACTACCCCTCAAGAAGCAGAAGAAATTTTAAAAAGTAATCAGGCAGATTTAATTTTTATGGCTCGTGAGTTTTTGCGTAATCCTTATTTTCCGCTGGATGCTGCTAAAACTTTGGGAGATAATATAGAATGGCCAAAACAATATGAAAGGGCTAAATAAATTAAAAAATGGTTCGAAATATTCGAACCATTTTTTGTAAACTAAATTTCTTCGTCCCGAATATTTTTCTTTGGTTCCTCCAATTTGCCTCTTTTATAAATAATCAACCCATTAAGAAAATTTCGTAAAACCTGGTCCTGTGCCTCTACATATCCCGGATGATCGGGACTGCGAAAAAAATCTCCCAATGCGCCCTTTGTAATTTCAAAATCTACCAAAGAAAGTATTTCAACAATATCGTCGTTACGGAGCGAAAGCGCCACTCTTAATTTTTTAAGTATATCGTTGTTATCCATATTTTTTTATTAAAGATATTTAATTAATAAATTACAAACTGTTGTAATTAATTATATAGTTGAGTGCAGTAAAATATAAAAAAATTGAGATTAATATTGATACCACTTGGCATGATTTTTTTATCTTGTAACCAAGCAAATATCCACAAACCCCGGGTTGTAGAAAGATCATTTTATTTTTGGAAATCTGTATTTAAGTTATCGACCCAAGAGAAAAATGTACTCGCCGATTTGAAAGTTCAAAATTTATACATCAAATATTTTGATGTTGATTGGGATGCTGCAAAGTATACGGCAATACCGGTAGCACAACTTACTGCTCCTGATAGTATCTTCTTAAGACAAACTCAAATAAATATCATTCCCACGGTATTCATAACCAATGAAACAATTTTTAAAATAAGAATCGATCAAACTGAAGAACTGGCAAATAAAATAATTGTTTTAGTTACTAAGATGAACAACAATTTTGGTATTAAAATAATGAAAGAATTACAAATTGATTGTGATTGGACAGCCGGAACGAAAGAAAAATATTTTACGCTTTTAAAATTTTTACAGCAAAATAAAAATGAACTAATCTTTTCTTCAACCATAAGATTGCACCAAATAAAATATCTAGCTAAAACTGGCGTACCTCCTGTAAAAAGGGGTATGTTAATGTGTTATAATATGGGTAACCTTAGTAATGAAAATACTTTAAACTCTATTTTGGATGTTGATGAAATGCAAAAGTATATTGGAGACCTGCAAAATTACCCTTTAAGGTTGGATGTGGCGCTACCACTTTTTGAATGGAAGGTGCTTTTTAGACAGGGTGTTTTTAAAGGGCTTCTACAAAATATACCTGATAGTTTGCTAACAAAAAATATTTTTAGTAAAAGTGAAAACAGATATAAAGCTAAAATTGACACGGTGCTAGCAGGTTATCAAATAAAAATGTATGACATTATAAGAACAGAAAAAAGCAACTATAAGGATATAGTGAAAGTTGTTCAGTTAGTAAATGAGAAACTTAAGAGCAACACTATTTCAGTATCCTTTTTTCACTTAGATGATTTAACTTTAAGAAAATATACTTCGTATGAACTGGAAAATATTTATGATGCTATGCGTTAGCACATTTATTATTTCTTTTCCACAAAATATTATTGGGTGTGGGCCTGGCATTGATCCTTATGATTATTATACCAGTTTTTTTAATCCTGATATTTCTGATAATCCTAATCTTCGTTCATTTTATTACACCGGATATAGTTTTTTATATGATGAAACTGAAACAGTAAAAACGACAGAAGTGTTGGTCAAAGAATGGAAAACTTATTGCCATGAAAAGGTAAATATTAGGGATGTAAAAAAGTTTGTGACGTCTTTTGCAGAAAAAGATGTGGCTCGTATTTATGAAAACATCGAAAAAATGCAAAGTCGAAAACTACCTGATAGCGTTAAGGCAAATGCTATGACAAAATACCTGCAACAGCAGAAAGATTTGGAAGCGTTGGGCTATTTAGTTTATGCAAAAAAAGCCGAACCTTTTGTAACAGGAGAGTATGATGAGTGGGAGCCAACAAAAAGAGACAGTATATCAATGGCCAAATTAATAAGGGATGGGCAAATGCTTTACGCAGCATCAAAAAATGAATTTTTTAGATTAAAATATGCATATCAAATTACAAGGCTTGCATTTTATAGCAATAACAACAACGATGCAATAAAATTTTACGATGAATTAGTTGCGGTAAATAAAGCACCTTCCGTTTTACAGCCCCTTTCTTTAGCGCTAAAAGCCGGTGCTTTGTACCGCAATGGCATAAAAAAAGAAGCTGCGTATATTTTTAGCAAGGCGTTTGCTATGGCAGATGTAAAAAAGATATCAAATTACCAGAGTTTTCGCTGGGCCATTGATGCAGGTGTAAATAGAAACGAGTATTTACAACTTTGTAAAACCGAGCGGGAAAGTGCAGATATGCTCGCACTTTTTGCTTTAGGTAGCATTGCAGATGAAACAGAAACTATTGCCCAAATAGCAAAGTTTGATCCTTTAAATAATACACTGGAAACGCTTGTTGCCAGAGAAATAAATAAATTAGAAGAAACTTATTTTACCCCTTCCTTAAACAAACAAAAAGGGAACAATTTATTTTACTACACCTGGGTGGAAACACCAAATGACAGTGCGTTAAGTGTGGGGCAAAATCAAGTGGCTAAATTGACGAATGTCCTTGTAAACTTGGCAAGTAAAAATGACAAAAATGTTGGTTTCTATAAAACAGCGGCTGCATATTGTGCTTTAATGATAAAAGATTTTGCTAAGGCAAATTTGTATTTGGCAGACGCAAAAAAAACTAGTCTTCCCACTAAGGCAAATGACCAGTGGATGCTTACAAATTTGTTGTTAACTATTAACGAATCTAAAACTTTAGATAAAGAGGCTGAGGAAAAAATACTCCCGTCTATAAAATGGTTGTTGCAAAAAGCAATGTCAGAAAAAACGGAAACAGTTGGATACAATAATGTATCTCGTTGGCAAATATTTTATAGAAATGTAATGGCAGATGCTATTGCAAAAAAATACCATGAACAAGCTGATGTTTACAAAGAGGCACTCGCAATTGGCAGTGCCGATAAAATTTATAATAATGGCAATTATGTATCACTTAATTTTTTGCACAACAGTACAGATATTAAAGATGCAGAAAAAATATATGAGTTTTTTACTAGTAAAAAGTTGAGCGCCTTTGAATTGTTTTTACAAAAAAATAATGCCTTAAATGTGAAAGATGTCACAGATTTTGCCGGTACAGCTTATTTAAGAAATTACGACTATAAAAAGGCAGTTGAGTGGTTAGTAAAATCAGGTGCAACAAAAAAAGATACCATTTTTAAAAGTGCTTTTATTGAATTGTTAAGTGATAGAGAAGAGCGGTTACCAACTGAAACAAGAAGTACTTCTAAACTTGGATTTGCACAGGAAATGTTACTCGCACAAGGACTTGCAAACACAGATAAAATAAATGCAGCAAAACATTTTTATAAACTTGCTACTGGAATGTATAACATAACTTATTACGGCCATGCATGGGAACTCGTGCAATACAACCGAAGTGGCAGTGATGGTTATTACGTGCCCGCAAATGCTACTCAATTTCAAAAACAATATTATGGATGTTTTGCAGCACACGATATGTTTAAAAGGGCAATGGATGCCTCTACTGATAATAATTTTAAAGCAAAGTGTTTGTTTATGATGGCGAAATGTGCACAAAAAAATGTGCAGAGGCCACAGTATAATGAGTTTGGTAGCAGGTATGATGATTTTGATAATGCGGAAAAAGCCTTCTATCCCTTGTTTATGAAAAATAAATATTTCCCTCAACTAACACAACAGTATTCAGGAACTGCTTTTTACAAAGAGGCTTTTAGTAGGTGTAGTTATTTGAGGGATTTTGTAAAGAAAAAATAATAATTTGAAAGCAGTTTTACAAAGAGTTTCATCAGCATCCGTTGAGGTAGAGGGAGAAATTATTTCGAGAATAAATGATGGGTTATTAATATTGGTAGGTATTGAAGATGCAGACAATGTTGAAGATGTTATATGGCTTTCTAATAAAATTGTAAACCTGCGTATTTTTGATGATACGGCAATGGTGCCAAATCTTTCCATAAAAGAAATTGGCGGAGATATAATTTTAGTTAGCCAATTTACGCTGCACGCTTCTACAAAAAAAGGGAATCGTCCATCTTACATAAAAGCTTCAAAAGGTGATCTTGCCTTGCCGATGTTTGAAAAATTATTTATTCAGATGCAGCATGATCTGGGAAAAAAAATACAAGTCGGTAAATTTGGTGCAGACATGAAAGTTGCTTTGGTAAACGATGGCCCAATGACTATTATTATTGATACAAAAAACAAAGAATAGTATGGACGAAATTACATTATCAGAAGCGCAACAGAAGGTAGATACCTGGATAAAAACATTAGGCGTTAAATATTTCAGCGAACTAACCAACCTTGGTATTTTAATGGAAGAAGTTGGAGAACTCTCCCGTATAATAGTGCGCACTTATGGAGAACAATCATTTAAAGAAAGTGATAAAAACATCGATCTAGCAGATGAAATGGCAGATGTGTTGTGGGTAATAATTTGCCTTGCAAACCAAACAGGAGTTGATCTTACAGCTGCATTTCAAAAAAATATGGATAAAAAAACACTAAGAGATGCAGATAGACACTTTAACAATGAAAAATTAAGAAATAAATAAAAAATTTTGCATAAAAATACCCTCAACTGGGTATATGAATTCTCATATTTTTGTATGAGATTTGTTTTCTATTTTGTTAAACAATTAAATATTAAATAATAAAATAAAAGAAACTTCGTTAATCAGGCCAATGTTTAATCTTAAAACAATGTTTTAATAGAGAGTGTTTTTCAACTGGGGATAGTTGCAATTACAAACCGTCGCATTTTTGCGGCGGTTTTTTATTTTGAATATTTTACATCTTGGTTAATAGCTTTAAAATAGAGTGAAAGACATTTACCTGAATTAGTAGATACTCATTGGGTACTTTTAAATTAAATATACCCACTGGTGGGTATATGAATGTTCTTATAAATAATTCATTTTTGTTATCTAAACTAAAAATTATGAAATATTTATTCTCCCTGGTAGTTGTTACACTTTTAGGTGTTGGCGCTATTGCTCAAAACAAAACTGACTGGACAAAAAATTTCCCTTCAAAAATTAATTGGTATAAAATTACAGACGCCGGCGTGTTGGTAGTATGCACGAAAGATGGTTTGTATGGTGTAAATCCATCAGATGGGAAAGAGGTATGGAAAGATGATGATATTGAAAATATAAAAGAAGATAATTACGACCCTATAGAAGGAACGCCATACATAGTGCTTGCAAAGAAAGGTTTGACTAAATCTTCTAATAAAATTGTAGATGTAGTAACGGGTAAGGTAGTTGCTAACTCAAGAGATCTTGGCTTATCAGCACTTACAAAAAGAATTTATTTAATGAAAAGTAATGCGGTACTTTTTTATGGCTTTGGTTCAACAGGTAAACCTACTTTAATGAAAGTTAACCTAGCGGACGGATCAAAAGTTTGGGAACAGCAAAAATTATTTGAAAAAAATAGTGAGCAGATAGTCTCTGAAGCGGGAGAGGTAAAAGACGGGTTTTTTATTGCAACGAATAAAAATATATATAAACTCAATTCGCAAACAGGTGAAGTAATGTACAGCGTAGATATGAAAAGTGATTTGCCTGTAGCAGCACCTCCAAAAAAGCAAAAAGGAATGTTTGGTGCCTTTAAAATGGGTTTAGATGCAACAGCTAATGAACTTGCTACCATTACATCAGCAGACTTTTTTCAAAAAGATGACCCATCGGTTATTTATTTTTGGAACCAAGATATACTTACATCCTTTAACGTAGCAGACGGGAAAGAGTTGTGGAAGAGGGTTGAACTCCCATCGCCGGTTACTAATATTTTATTTGACAGCCACGGAATGCTGGTAGCAACATCTGAAAAAACAAAAGAAGATGAAGCTAAAGCCAATAAAAGTGGTGGTGGATTGTTGGGAAAAATTAAAAGATCCAGCGCAGGCAAAAAGAACCGTGCATCATTGCTTTGTTTAGACATGAATACTGGCGCAGAAAAGTGGGATAGTGATGTAGATCTTCAGGGTGATGTGATGGCATATAAACTTTCTGGCACAAAATTAATTCTTGCAACCGCAAGAGACCAGGGTACAAATTTTATAAGCATCGTAAATCTTGATGCAGGTAAATCTGTAACTAAGAAACCTTTGTCAATTAAGGGCGAAATTAGAGACTTAGAGATTGTTCCCCAGGGTTTGTATTATAGAACAGAAGACCAGATAAACATTTTAGATTTAGAAACCGGTGATAAAACCTGGAAGAAAGGACTAAGTGTAAAAAACTGTGTAGGAGATAACGAAAACGATAAAGTAGGCTATGTGTATGCAAATGAAACCATTCACAAAGTTGATTTTGAAAAAGGTGATATTTCTGATTGGGTTACAGGTGTAAAATTTGATGGTAAGGAAGATCCAAGTTCTTTACAAGTAAGAGAAAATGGCGTCTTGCTTACATCAGATCAAAACGTTCGCTTATATTCTTTTGATGGAAAACAGGTTTGGCACAATTACCAGCCTGCACCAGGTAGAACAATGGCGGGAAAAATGTTGAGCGGCCTGGGTGGCTTAGCATCTTCTATGGTGGCAGCAGGTTCTGCTGCAAATGCTGCACAAATGAGTTATGCTAAAGGGTATTATGGCAGCACAAGTCCATCGTTAGATAACAGTATAAAAAATGCCAATGCTAATGCAGCAAATTTTGCAGGAGCTGCTGCAAGTAGTTTTGCAAGCATAAGTCGCAGATTTAAAGCTACAAAAGAAGCAAATAATTACATGTCTATACTTACAAATTTTGGCAACAGCAACAATGCAAAAGATGCAGGTATAATGATGGTTGATAAAACTACAGGTAAAGAAATTAGGCGTATGATGTTTGGCGACAAAAAAGATCCTGATTACAAATTGGATGAGTTAGGAAAGGTAGTTTATTACCGTGCTGACGGAAATGAGATTCAAGGGTTTAGTTTTTGATATTGTAATTTTCAGGGGGATTATTACAATAATAAACCGTCGCATTTTTGCGGCGGTTTTTTTAATAACATAAATGAGAAAATGAATTACCTACTTTTATAAAAATATTTTTATGAAGTGTATTGTGTTCTTTGTTGCTATATTATTTTCTCAGGTTTCTCTTATTGCTCAAAATAATAAATTGGTTAGTGGGCCATGGGCAGGTGATGTGCAGTTGCGCACTGCAATTATTTGGGCAGAAGTTTCGGCAGATGTAAAAAAGGTAGCGGTGAAATATTTTAAAACAAATGGTGCTGCTAACAGCAAAACGGTTTTGTATAAAGGTGAGCTTGGCAGAGATTTTAATCCCATTAAAATTGAATTAAACGGCTTGGATTTTAATACAGAATATTCATATAAACTACTTGTAGATGATAAAGAGATTGTTACAGCTTTTAAAACAAATTTTACAACACAAGATTTGTGGCAGTGGCGCAAACCTGCGCCTGATTTTAGTTTCCTAGCCGGGAGTTGCAATTATGTAAATGATCCTGTAGTGGACAGACCCGGAAACCCTTATGGTGGCGACTCTTCTATTTTTGAAACAATGGCAAAAACGGGTTCGGCATTTCATGTGTGGATGGGCGATAACTGGTACACCAGAGAAGTAGACTTTGGATCAGCTTGGGGCTTAAATTACAGGGCTTCGCATGACAGAGCACAAAAAGTGATACAACCTTTTATGGCTGCTATGCCACAGTATTCTATTTGGGATGATCATGATTACGGACCCGATAATTCAGGAAAAAGTTTTACGCTTAAAGAACAGAGTCTTGAAATTTTTAAAAACTATTTTTTAAACCCAAGCTATGGGGAAGATAAGAAAGGCATCTATACAAAAGTGAGTTACAGCGATGTTGATCTCTTTCTAACAGATGATCGTTTTTTTAGAAGTGAAGATGATATGCCTGATAGTATAAATGGAATGCCATCAAAAGACAAACATTTTTTTGGTACTGCGCAAATGGAATGGCTAAAAAATTCGCTTGAATTTAGCAAAGCAACTTTTAAAATAATTGTAGTTGGCAGCCAGGTTTTAAACCCATTAAGCAAAGCTGAGTGTATGCAGCAATATAGTTATGAATACAACGAACTTATCAATTTTATAAAAACCCAAAAGCTTGAGGGAGTTGTGTTTTTTAGTGGTGACAGGCACCACAGCGAAATAATAAAAGTAGAAAATTCAAACTTCTATCCATTGTACGATGTTACCCTATCATCGTACACAGCAGGTATAAGTAAAGTAAACGGCGAAGAAAAAAACAGTAGCTACAGAGTAAAAGGAACGCTGGTAGAAGAAAATAATTTTGGAAAAATTTCTATAAGTGGGCCTAAAGAAAATCGGGTAATGAAAATTGAATGTATTGGTACCAAAGGGAAACAACTTTCGAGTTTTACGATTAATAGCAATGAACTTAAACTGCGATAAGCAATTTAATAATGGCTTTACTATCTTTATTGTATGACATCAAATGCTTTCACCTACAATAAGCCAAAAGTTATACAGGCGCTTCGTTATCATTTTATCAGCCGACCTGAAATAAAAGTAATGATGGTTGTAATTAATGTTTTTGCAATTGTATCTGCAGGTTTGTTTTTCTTTAAAAAAATAAGTCCACTTGCCTTTTTAATAAGTTCGATGCTTTGGTTTTTTTTAATGATCCTTTTTTGGTTTTTATTGCCACAAATTATTTATCGGCAAACAGCCACCTTTAAAGATTCGTTTAGTGCTGTATTGGGCAATGAACAGTTTGCAATTGAAAATGTGAGAGGCCACAAAGGTTGGGACTGGAGCACATTTAGTACATGGATGGAAAGCCCACATTTTTTTCATTTATATTTTAACCCACGTTCATTTTTCATAATTCCAAAAGATGCGTTTGATGGCGATGAACAACATGAAGCACGAAAAATTTTTGCAGCTAAGATCACAAAAAGATGAAAATGACACGCCAAAGTAATAACCTCTGAACTAGTAACGCATAACTCGTAACTCGCAACTCTCAACAAAGCGCCTTTTCCATTACATGGTGAGGAATATTTACTTCAGTAAACTCGCTTCCCTTTACTTTATATCCAAATTTTTCGTAAAAACCAATGGCGGTATCTCGTGCGTGCATGGTCATTATTTTAAACCCCTTGTCTCTTGCAACGTTTTCCGCAAAGTTCATAATAGATGCGCCAATTCCTTTGCCATGTAAATTATCCAGTACCGCCATTTGCCTTAGCCTTACAATATTATCATCAATGCGAGCAAGAATACAACAACCCATTATTTCTTCATCGTCTATACAGGCTATAAGTATATCATCTTTTTCTGCCATTAATTCATCATGGTCAAATGTTAAGCCCAATGGTCTGCGCAATACATTGTCTCGCAGGTTTACCATTTTCAAATATTCGGGTGTGCCGTGGTCTATTTGTTTTAATGCCATGATGATTGAATTAATATCAAATTTGAATGTACGATTTTTATGCAATATTTAATTGTGACGCGGTTGTGTAGCCGTTGAAAAAAGAACCAAAGATGAGCCTAGCCCTGATAGAAACGGCACCAAATGAAGGTGCAGCAGACAAGGCGAGGAACGAGCCAAAGTATTGCGAAACCGAAGTGAAGGTATAGTGGATAGCAGGATACCAATGCTGATTTATTTTTATTGCCGACGCTCCTAATCAACAATTCAACTATTTCATTAGATGGGGCCTAATTACCCATGTTATTAACTTGCCCAAACAATTTTATTTAAATGATTGTTTTTTTACCAAAAAGTATATTTTTGCAACGCATTAACTAAACATTACAAACATGTCAGACATCGCTACAAGAGTCAAAAAAATTATCGTTGATAAATTAGGTGTAGATGAAGCAGAAGTTACCACTGAAGCTTCTTTCACCAACGACCTAGGCGCCGATAGCTTAGATACCGTTGAACTTATTATGGAATTTGAAAAAGAATTTAATATTTCTATTCCCGACGAACAGGCTGAAACTATTACCACTGTTGGTCAAGCGGTTTCTTACTTGGAAGAGAACGCAAAGTAATTTCAATGCCCGAACGGTAAATGCCGGACGGGCTTTTTTATTTTTTCACAGGCAATTTTATGGCTTTTAAGAGAGTAGTAGTTACGGGACTTGGTGCAATAACAGCATTAGGTAAAACTGTTGAAGAATACTGGCAGGGTCTTACTGACGGTGTTAGTTCTTGTGCTATGATAGAGCAGTTTGATGCATCTAAATTTAAAACCAGGTTTGCTTGTGAGGTAAAAGACTTCGACCCCACTGTTTACTTAGATCGCAAAGAAGCCCGCAAAATGGATCGCTTTACGCAGTTTGCTATAATAGCGGCTGATGAGGCTGTGAAAGATGCAGGACTTACGCCCGAAAATGCAAATGCTGATAGAGTAGGTGTAATTTTTGGAAGCGGCATTGGCGGAATTACTACGTTTCAGGAAGAGGTAATGAATTATGGAAGTGGCGATGGCACACCAAGGTTTAATCCTTTCTTTATTCCGAAAATGATATTGGATATTGCTGCAGGGCAGATAAGTATGCGCCACGGTTTTCGTGGACCAAACTTTGCCGTTGTGAGTGCATGTGCATCTTCCACAAATGCAATTATTGATGCCTTTGATAATATTCGTTTAAACAAAGCAGATGTGATCGTTACCGGTGGTAGCGAAGCCGTTATTTGTGCAGCTGGCGTTGGTGGTTTTAATGCCATGAAAGCAATGAGCGAAAGAAATGATGACCCCAAAACTGCAAGCCGACCATTTGACAAAGACCGTGATGGTTTTGTGATGGGCGAGGGTGCAGGTATTTTAATTTTAGAAAGTCTTGACCACGCACTTGCACGTGGCGCAAAAATTTATTGCGAAATTGCCGGTGGCGGTGCTACTGCAGATGCGCATCACATTACTGCACCTCATCCTGAAGGTTTGGGCGCACGCAATGTTATGAACGCAGCGCTAGCAGATGCAGGTATGGTACCAACTGATATTGATTATATAAATGTACACGGTACATCTACACCGCTTGGTGATGTTGCCGAAACAAAAGCAATTATGAGTGTATTTGGCGACCATGCCTACAACCTCAATATAAGTGCTACAAAAAGTATGACGGGGCATTGCCTTGGTGCTGCCGGTGCATTAGAAGCACTTGCTTGTATACTTGCTGTTACAAAAGATATTGTACCTCCTACAATAAATCATTTTACTGATGATCCGGATCTTGATCCAAAATTAAATTTTACTTTCAACAAGGCACAACATAGAACTGTAAATGCTGCACTCAGCAATACCTTCGGTTTCGGTGGTCACAATGCGAGTATGATTATTAAAAAGTACAAAGCCTAAGGCTTTAATTTCACGAAAGTATTTCAACACAAATTATCTTCTCTTTTTTGTAATGTCATTTGTTGTCCGAACAAAGCAGCAGCTATGCTCAACATCTTTGTGTTATGCAAAACCCGAATATCGGGACTCACTTGTACGTCATACCTTTATTGAACTTTTTTTTAAGCTTGATTTCGATTCAAATAACCTCTTTAAAAAATTATCAGCCTTATAGCATCCTCATTAAATATTTATCCATTAATTTTAAATAAACTTTTCTTATCAAAAACACGTTAAAATATTTACAGGGTTTATTTGTTGACGAGCCGGTTACAAAAGATTTTAAAAAGCAATTAAAAAATGTGACGGGGTTTAAAACCGGCAATATACAGTTGTATAAAACTGCTCTTAGCCATCGCTCTATGAGAGAAGGTGCAGATGAAAATAATGAGCGGTTGGAGTTTTTAGGAGATGCTGTATTAAGTTCAATTATAGCCCATTATCTTTTTAGAAAATACCCGTACAAAGACGAAGGTTTTTTAACTGAAATGCGCAGCAAAATGGTTAACCGCCAAAAGCTCAATGAAATTGCGGTAAAGATGGGGCTTAAAAAAATAACCATTTACAATAAGCTTGATAATGCTTTAAAAACTTCCCAAATATTTGGCAATACATTAGAAGCTTTAATAGGTGCCATTTTTTTAGATAAAGGTTACAAGGATACACAACTTTGGGTGGAGCAATACATTATTCACAATCACATGTTTACAGACGATCTTGAGGCGATTGAAATAAACATAAAAAATAAACTCTACGGTTGGGCAAACAAAAACGGAAAATTGTTGGAGTTTACGATTGTAACAGAATCATTTGAAAGTGGCAGAAGATTGTTTACCATTGGTGCAACAATAGACGGACAGGTAATTGCTGAAGCAAAAGGATTTAATAAAAAAGATGCAAGCCAATTGGCTGCTTTTAAAGCAGTGGAAACTTTGGGTTTGTAAGAAGAATAACGATAAACTTGTTGTATGAAATTTGGAATATTAGGCAGTGGCAGCTGGGGTACAGCAATAGCAAAAATATTGACAGACAATAACAATACAATCTGGTGGTGGAACAGAAGTGATGCTGCAATTGCACAGTTTAAAACTAAAAGTCACAATCCACAATACCTTACTGCTGCCCGTTTTGATACCAATAAACTAAACCTCACAATCAATGTTGAAGAAGTTATAACGCAGTCAGACGTAATCATTATTGCCATTCCATCTGCTTATACAAGCGAAGTATTGTTATCGCTCCCAAAAAATATTTTTGAAGGCAAAAAAATTATATCCGCAGTAAAAGGAATTCTGCCTGAAGAAAACGAGTTGCTAAATGATTTTTTGCAGAAGAACTTTTCTGTAAATATTGAAAACTATTTTGCATTGCTTGGTCCTTGCCATGCAGAAGAAGTAGCCGCAGAAAAATTATCTTACTTAACTTTTACGGGTGTAGATGAAGAAGCCACCACACAAATTGCAAGTTTCTTTAAAACCGATTATTTAAATACCGTAACGAATAAAGATATTTATGGCGTGCAGTATGCCGCAGTACTTAAAAATATTTATGCCGTTGCCGCCGGTATTGCGCATGGGCTTGATTACGGTGATAATTTTTTAAGTGTACTCATTGCAAACAGTGCAGATGAAATGGCAGGTTTTTTACGCAAAGCCGGTATTATAAATGCCGAGGTCGGTTACATGGAACACGGTAAAAATAAATCATTGGGTAAGCATGCAAATTATGCAGCCTCTGTTTATTTAGGCGATTTGTTGGTTACCTGTTATTCGCTATTTAGCCGTAACAGAACCTTTGGTAACATGATTGGTAAGGGCTACTCAGTAAAAAATGCACAGCTCGAAATGAGTATGGTTGCAGAAGGTTACAATGCTGCAAAGTGCATGTACATCATAAACCAAAAGGTAAAATCAGATATGCCTATTGCTGAGACTGTATTTAATATTTTATGGAACGGTATGGATGCAAAGGCCGGCTTTAAAAATATTGAAGAGGGGCTGGTATAATCTTTAATTTCATTTCGCCTTGGCATCTAAGCGGTAAAACTCAAACAAACAAATCTCCTGCAATTCCATCTGCAAAAAACATCCCTTTCTTTGTGAGTTTTAAAGAATCGTAGTCTAATAAAAGTCTTCCAGATTTAATAAACTTTTGAGCAATGTTAAGAATTTGATCTTTATGTTCTTCATCAAAAAGAAGAACTACCTGATTTAAATTGATGCCGGCTGATGTTCTTAAACTAGTCATCACATATTCGTTTAACCTTTGTGCAGGTGTGAGTATTTCTTCTTCGTATGGGATTGTATTTTTTTCTAAAGATTGAATGTACAAACCGTTGTTTGAAATATTCCAGCGTCTTTTATCAAAACCATTAAAAGAATGTGCTGAGGGTCCAAAACCAAAGTAGGGTTTGCCTTGCCAGTAACTGCTGTTGTGTTTACTTCTAAAACCTGGCTTACAAAAGCTGCTAATTTCATATTGTTCGTATCCTGCTTCCTGCAGCATTTGCAGTAAAATATAAAATTGCTCTGATTG
>JBBREY010000051.1:0-19388 GCA_038225275.1 Chitinophagales bacterium
AAACCAGTTTAAAAATAATCCTATAAAAAAATTAAGGAATGTACGCTTAACAATTTTGTACCAGAAAGCTTTTTCGCCTGCTGCTTCCATCTTTGGCTTTACAAAAGCCATGGCATTGCCTACGGCAAATAAAAAGAAAGGAAATACCAGATCAGTCGGTGTACAACCGTGCCATGGTGCATGTTCCAGCGGTGGATAAATGTGCCCCCACGAGCCCGGGTTGTTAACAAGTATCATAAGTGCTACCGTGGCACCTCTAAAAACATCAAGTGAGTAAAAGCGTTGATTCATAGGTTAACCTTTAATGCAATGGCGTTAATTATTGCCTCAAGGTAAATGATAATGTTCTTATAAAAAACAGGTAGCGTTTGATTTTATAGTTTAAAAACTTACTTTCGGTTTTCTAATATTTAATTGACACTGACTTCCATAAAAACTATTTATGTCGCCATACCTTCTTTTGTCTTTTGTAGTTGGTTATTTTATTTTGTTATTGATAGTGGCTTGGTACACAAGTAAAAATTCCAATAACGAGTCTTTCTTTATAGGCAACAAAAACAGTAACTGGATGTTGGTGGCTTTTGGTATGATAGGTACATCATTATCTGGTGTTACGTTTGTGAGTGTACCAGGCGGAGTTGGTAAAGAATCATTCGCATATTTTCAGATTGCAATTGGGTATTTAATTGGGTACTTCGTAGTGGCGTATGTGTTACTGCCATTGTATTACAGGCTTAATCTAACTTCCATTTACAATTATTTAAGCGGGAGATTAGGCGTAAAATCTTACAAAACAGGCGCTGCATTTTTTATACTTAGCAGAACACTCGGCGCCACTGCCAGGTTGTATCTTGTAGTTAAAATTTTACAGGATGCAATTCTTTCACAATTGGGTGTTCCATTTTGGGTAACGACGCTCATCATTTTGATAATGATTTTAATTTACACTTATGAAGGTGGTGTAAAGACAATTGTATTTACAGATACGTTGCAAACAACTTTTATGCTTACAGGGTTAGTGGTTTGTGTTATTTATATTTTAAATACAATGAATCTTAATTTGTTTTCTGCTTTAGATGCAATGAAAGATAAAGGTTACTCAAAAGTATTTTTTACAGACCCTGATAGTAACTTGTTTTTTGTAAAACAAATTCTTGCGGGCGCTTTTATAACCATTACTATGACTGGTATGGACCAAGAGATGATGCAAAAAGCAATTTCTGTAAAACGCCTTGGCGACTCACAGAAAAATATTATTACCCTTTCAATAATTCTTGTATCAGTTTTGTTGTTATTTCTCTTTTTAGGAGGTCTCTTACATTTGTATGGTACACAACAAGGTGTTGCAGCCACGGGTGATAAGCTGTTCCCGGAGCTTGCGTTACACCACATGCCACCCATCGTTTCTGTCATTTTTATCATTGCGTTAATATCTGCCTTGTTCCCGAGTGCCGATGGTGCTATTACTGCACTTACGTCCTCTATCTGTATTGATATTATCGGTATGCAACGCAGAACAGATATGGCCGAAGCGGCTAAAAAGAAACTAAGACAGAGAGTGCATTTAATGGTAGCATTTGTATTTTTACTTTTTGTGTTGGTTTTTTATAAAGTGAATGACCCAAGCATGATTGGTGTTATTCTTAAAGTAGCTGCGTATACTTATGGGCCCTTGTTAGGCTTATTTACTTTTGGTATAATTACAAAAAGAAATGTACAAGATAACCTTGTGCCATTTGTTTGTATTGCAGCGCCGATTATATGTTTTTTTGTTGATAAATTTCAGAAAGAGTTATTGGGTGGATTACAAATAGGCTCAGAACTTTTATTATTAAATGGGTTTTTAACATTCATTGGGCTGTTAATAATATCCAAAAAAACGCCATCTCAAATTGCAGCATAATGGAAATGATTGATCCAAAAGTGGACGCCTACACAGCCCACTTTTCAAGTGCACATGATGCATTATTGCAGCATGTTTTAGATGAAACAAATACAACACATCCCCATTCACACATGGTGAGTGGCGCTGTACAAGGCAAGTTTTTAGAAATGATGAGTTGTATGATAAAGCCGCTGAAAGTATTGGAAATAGGCACTTTCACGGGTTTTAGTGCATTGTGCCTTGCAGCAGGATTACAAAATGGCGGCGAAATGCATACTATAGAGATTAGAGAGGCAGATGCGGTAACCGCTCAACAAAACTTCAATAAAAGTTGTTATAAAGAAAATATAATATTACATGTTGGGGATGCTAAAATTATTATTCCAACGTTAATGCATGAGTGGGACATTATTTTTATTGACGCTGATAAAACGAGTTATATTGAGTATTACGAATTAACTTTGCCGCAGCTAAAAAAAGGTGGTTTTGTATTGGCTGATAATGTATTGTTTCACGGGCAGGTTTTAAGTGAAATAGTGAGTGGAAAAAATGCAAAAGCGATACATGACTTCAATAATCACGTAGCCAAAGATCCAAGAACAGAACAGGTAATCCTTTCCATAAGAGATGGAATTTCTTTAATAAGAAAAGTATAGTATGAAAAAACTGATCATTATTCTCTCTGTTGTTTTAATAAACAACAATTTATTTGCACAAAGAATTACTCCAGATGAATATATAAATGCTTACAGAAATATTGCTATTGCCGAAATGAAACGTTCAGGTATACCTGCATCTGTTACACTTGCTCAGGGTATTTTAGAAACAGAATGTGGTAACAGCGAACTTGTAAAAAAATCAAACAATCACTTTGGCATAAAATGCAAAAGCACATGGACGGGTGAAAGTGTTACCCATACAGATGATGCACCCAACGAATGTTTTAGAAAGTACAATAACCCTGAAGCCAGTTATAAAGACCACAGTGATTATTTAAAAACTTCGCCAAGGTATGCAGCACTTTTTCAACTTGACCCCTCTGATTACAAAGGTTGGGCTTATGGATTAAAGAGAGCCGGGTATGCAACCAACCCGCAATATCCACAAATTGTAATTTCTAATATTGAAAAATACAATTTGCATCAATATGATAATTTAACCATTGAAGACATAGATAATCTAGCGGTAAACAAAATTATTAATGATGTAAAGCCTATTAAAGAAAATGCTATTGTAGATTTTTCAGTGGTTGAAAACTCGATCAAGTTAAAAAACAAAATCAATGGCCTCAAAGCGCTAATGGCACCCAAAGGCATATCATTGCTTGTTATAGCATCTAAAGCAAATATTGATTTAGTAAAATTATTGGAGTACAATGATCTAGTAACTGACGGTTTATTAAATGACGAACAGGTAATTTATTTGGAGAAAAAGCCAAAACAAGGGAATAGAGATTTTTATACAGCACTGCAAAATGAATCGTTGTATGACATTTCGCAGAACAATGCAGTACAATTAAAATATCTGTCTCAATTAAATAATATGAACGAAAACCAGACAGTACAAAAAGGAACCAAAATTAAATTACGAGCCACTAATAATGAATCTCTTACGTTTTCAAAGTAATATCTTATGTCTGTAATACAAGTAAAAGATAAAAAATTTATACCCTATCTAACAGCCGCACAAATTGATGAACAGGTTAAAAGATTAGCTGCGGATATTAACAAAGATTATCAAGGGAAAAGCCCTTTATTTATAGCAATCTTAAATGGTTCTTTCATGTTTGCTTCAGATATTTTTAAAGAGCTAACCATAGAGGCAGAGATATGTTTTATAAAATTAGCTTCGTATAAAGGTACTAAAAGCACGGGGCAGGTAATAACTTCTATAGGTCTGGATGCTACATTAACCGGGCGACACGTAATTATTTTAGAAGATATAGTTGATACCGGAAAAACATTACATGAATTTTTACCACAGTTAGAAAATCACCAGCCCGCGTCTTTAAAAATTGCCGCATTGTTACATAAGCCTGAAGCGCTGGCACATCCTGTAACGATAGACTATTTAGGCTTTAACGTGCCTGATAAATTTTTGCTTGGCTATGGTTTGGATTATGATGGTTTTGCTAGAAACTTAAAAGAAATATACCAATTGATAGAAGGCTAATTGTTTAAAACCTTCGAAAATTGCTTTAACAATATTCTATTGGCTATTTATTTATATTTATGATGGAATAAAGAAAACAAAAAGACCAAGTTTTTTTATTGCAGAATGCTTATCACCAAACAAACTAATTGTAACCACACGAAGTTATTTCGTTTTCAATTTTGAAAAAAGTAGTTTTATATTGCTTGTTTTTATGTGTTGGACTTACAGCAAAATCACAATATTACCTAAGGGGTGATATTCGTGATGAAAAGAATTATACACTCGCAAATGCCAAAATTTATTTGCATTCTTCCAAATTATTTTACAACTCCGGCTACGATGGCAGTTTTGGTATACCAACAAAAAACCTTAATGATTCGGTAACCATTCAACTAAGTGGTTACGATAAGCAAACCATTGCTGTAAGGACTGATAACTGGCTTGCAGTTGTTTTAAAAATGAATGCAGCAACTGTTATAAAGCACAAACCGAAGCTAATTTCGTTCACGAAAAATACAAAGCAGAACTTAAGGTACAGCCCTTTAATAAGCGATGAAACTTATTTTAAAATAGTTGAAAATGAGTTTGTAAAAGCAGAAAAATTTCCAACGACAGGGTTTGCTTTAAATGTAAATAAGGCTTCATACAGTAATGTGAGGCGCTTTATAAATATGGATAGTAAAGTACCACCCGATGCTGTAAGAATTGAAGAAATGATCAATTATTTTAACCTTGATTATGAGCGACCGGATGTAAATGATATTTTTAAATTAAGAACTGCTGTTACTGACTGCCCGTGGAATGAAAAAAATAAACTTTTATATTTAAAACTAAGTGCAAAAAAGATCGATTTAAATAATATCCCTCCCGGTAATTTTGTTTTTTTAATAGATGTGTCGGGTAGTATGGATTTACCAAACAGATTACCGTTATTAAAAGAGGCGTTTCAGCTATTTGTAAAGAATTTACGATCTATAGATAAGATTTCTATCGTTACTTATGGCGGTGTGGTTGGTACCTGGCTGGAACCTACTAGCGGTGATGAGAAAGAAAAAATAAATAGCGCACTCGAATTGTTGACTGCAGCTGGTGACACACCCGGAGAATCTGCAATAGCTGCAGCATACAAACTTGCTGCTTCTACATTTGTTAAAGATGGGAATAACAGGGTTATTTTAGCAACTGATGGCGATTTTAACGTTGGCCAAACTTCTGAAAATGCCTTGGACGAACTGATTTCTAAAAAGAAGGAATCGGGTATTTATCTTACCTGCCTTGGTGTAGGTATGGGCAATTATAAAGATTCAAAATTAGAGACACTAGCAAAAAGGGGAAATGGAAATTATGCTTACCTCGATGATTTACATGAAGCAGAAAAAGTACTCGTTCATGAACTTACGGAGACGCTGTATGCAGTTGCTGACAATGCGTATATAAATGTAGTATTTGACAGTGCGCAGGTTAGTCAATATCGCCTAATAGGTTTCGATAATAAAAGGGATGCTGTCCAAGATACAAGCAGTGATATAGATGGCGGAGAAATTGGAAGTGGTGCTAGTACAATGGCTTTATTTGAAATTGTTCCTACTCCTTATTACAGCACAAAAAATAATTTTGGCAAGCTTAATCTAAAATTTCACGATCCTGAAAATGCCGATAATAAAATGCTAGAAATAAATTGTGATATTCCTTCTATTACGGCTGATAGCGCAACAAACGGAGAAAAATTTGCAGCGGCAATTGCGATGTTTGGTCTTATGCTTAAAGAGTCGCCATATCTAAATAATAAAAGCTGGAACGAGATTAAAATATTCGCTGCAACTGCCGTAGATAAAAGCAATTTTCTGCAAGGCGAATTTTTAAAATTGCTGGATAAATCGATCAAGATTTATGAACCCGGCAAAAAGCGAAGAGGTAAAAAGGAAAAAAAAGACGATTAAATTTTCCGTGATATTTATCTATAAAAAAAGCTTTGTTATTTCTAACAAAGCCTTTTTGAATATTCTTCTCTTTCTTATTACTTCACTTCAATTCCGTCGTTTAATTCTGCATCTACCAATATTCTACCACAGTTTTCGCAAACCATAATTTTCTTGCGTAACTTAATCTCACTCTGTTTTTGCGGCGGTATAGCATGAAAACAACCTCCGCAACTATCTCTTTCTACAGCAACAACAGCAAGCCCATTTCTGTAGTTATTTCTTATACGATCGTATCCTACTAAAAGTCTTTCTTCTACATGAGCTCTTGCAGATTCAATGTCTTTGCTAAAATGTTTTTCTTCCTTCTCTGTTTCGTTTATAATTTTTTCAAGCTCACTTTTTTTACCACTTAAATTTGCTTCTTTGGTAGAAACTGCTTTTTTAGCAATTTCAAGTTGTCTTGCTTTTTCTCCAATTTCTTCATTTGCGTCTTTAATATGTTTTTCGCAAAGTTTTTCTTCCAGCTGCTGCATTTCAATCTCTTTGTTTATCGCTTCAAACTCACGGCTGTTTTTTACATTCTCACTTTGCTTTTCGTATTTAAGTATCATTGCTTTTGCCTCCGCAATACCTGCCTTGCGTAAATCAATAAATTCTGTGATGCCATTTATCTCTTCTTCAACACGTGTTTGGCGTGCATGCAACCCTTCAATCTCATCTTCTAAATCTTTTACTTCCATCGGCAATTCACCCTTAAGTATATGTATCTCATCAAGTTTGCTGTCAATCTTTTGCAAACGTACAAGGGAAGTCAATTTTTCTTCAACTGAAAATTCTTTAACTGCTGCCATAGTATATTATTGTATTTAATGTTTTACGGAACAAAATGGTGAACAGGATTGGTATTTACGCCTGTTTTTAGGACTGCAAAGTTAGGGAATTTATTGCTCAAAAGATCAAAAAGCAGGTCTATTGTAAACTGCTCGCTTTCAAAATGCCCCATATCTACTAAAAGGATTTGGTTATCTGCGTCAAAAAATTCGTGGTATTTTACATCAGATGTTATAAAAACATCGGCACCCGAGGCTTTTGCCGCTGAGATTAAGAAACTCCCCGCACCTCCACAAATAGCAATTTTTTTGCATTTCTTTTGCATTAGGCCGGTATGTTTTATGACCTCCACTTTAAAAATTGTTGCAATTTTTTGCAGTAAATCATTTTCGTCTATTGCTACAGTAAGATCGCCAATAACTCCGGCTCCTATATTTTGATACGCATTATCCAGCATATAAATATCATGTGCAACTTCTTCGTATGGATGATTAAGCTTCATTGCATTCAAAATGTTACGCTCCATCCATTCAGGATAAATCACTTCAATTTTAGTTTCGTCCAGCGTTTCTCTCAAGCCTCTTTTACCGGTTTGTGGGTTTGCGTTTTCGCCGGGTGTAAAAGTGCCGGTGCCTTTTGTAGAAAAACTACATTCGCTGTAATTGCCAATATTGCCCGCACCTGCAGTAAAAAGTGCTTGAGTTAAAGTTTGCGCATTTTCCTTCGGCGAAAAAACAACCAACTTCCTCAACAAGTGTTTTTTAGATGAAAGAATGCTCGGATTTTGGAGGCCCAACATCTCAGCAATTTTTCCATTTACGCCATGCAGTACATTATCTAAATTTGTATGAATAGCGTAAACAGCAATATCATTTTTTATCGCTTTGATGATGGTTCTCTCAACATAATTATTACCGTTTATTTTTTTTAATCCTTTAAAAATAATTGGGTGGTGTGCAACAATAAGGCTGCATTTTTTATCAATGGCCTCCTGTACAATTGCTTCTGTGCAATCTAAACTGACAATTATGCCGGTGCAAATGGCATTGTTATCCCCTGTTATTAATCCTGCATTGTCGTAATCTTCTTGCAGAGCAGCTGGTGCAATGGTTTCGAGAAAATTAATTATTTCTTTGATGTGCATTCGATTATTTTTATCTGTATTAAAAGTATGTTGAAATTTTAAATTGTAAAATCTTTCTCTATAAAGGCTTCTGACAAATAAATTATGAATACTCCTTTAAGTTACAACCAATATAAATCTGCTCTTCAAAAAATTGCCGACATTAAATACGCTTCAGCTGTGTTACAGTGGGACCAAGAAACCTATTTGCCCAAGAACGGAAATGATGCGCGGGGAAGGCAAATTGCTACTTTGAATGAATTGGCACATGAAAAGTTTACAGATACAACACTGGGCGATTTAATGAGCGAATTACTTCTTTCGAATTTGTTAACTGATCATGAAAAAAGGAATGTAACACTTAGTTTGGAAGATTACCATAAAAGTCAAAAACTTCCATCCACATTTGTTCGAAAAATGAGTGAGACGGTAAATAAAAGTTTTCATTCATGGATAAAGGCTCGTAAAGAAAATAACTTCTCAATTTTTGAAAGTCCTTTGCAGGAAATTATTGATTTAAAAAAACAAGAAGCAGCGTATTTGGGTTACGAAGACCATCCGTACAATGCTTTGATGAATGATTATGATAAAGGCATAACAACAAAAATTGTTGACAATTTATTTGCAGATTTAAGACTGCAATTATCATCATTGTTAGAAAAAATTTTAGCAAAAAAGCCTGTTGATGATTCCTTTCTTCACCAGCATTTTGATAAGAACGTGCAATGGGATACAGGCATTGAAATTTTAAAAAGAATGCATTTTAATTTTGATGCTGGGCGGCAAGATATAAGTGAACACCCCTTCACAACAAATTTTAGTAGCAAAGATGTTAGAGTAACAACAAGGGTAGATGAGAACGATTTTAGTAGTATGCTGTGGAGTTGCATACACGAAGGTGGGCACGCCCTATACGAACAAGGGTTGCCTGATAGCGAATACGGTCTACCCTTAGGTGAATATTGCAGCCTAAGCATACATGAAAGCCAAAGCCGGTTGTGGGAAAATTGTGTAGGTCGTAGTTTGCCTTTTTGGCAACACAATTACGAGCTTTTACAGCACAAATTTCCTTTACAGTTTCAAAACAAAACAGTTGAAGAATTTTATACCGCCATTAATAAAGTACAGCCATCATTGATCCGCACAGAGGCTGATGAAGTTACCTACCATTTTCACGTAATGATTCGTTATGAAATTGAAAAACTTCTTATTGAAGGAACAATTAATGCAAAGGATATTCCTACATATTGGAATGAACAGTACAAAAAATATTTAGGTATTTCAGTTACTGACGATGTGCACGGTTGCCTGCAGGATGTGCATTGGAGCCACGGTAGCTTTGGTTATTTTGCTACCTATAGCATTGGTAGTTTGTATGCTGCTCAATTTATGGCAGCCATAAAAAATAAGTATCCACAAATTGAACAGGATCTCGCTGTCGGGGATAATTCAAAAGTTAACGGGTGGCTTCAAAGTAATTTTTATAAATATGGTAGACAATTTACTTCTGAACTGTTGTGTTTAAACGCAACAGGTGAATACTTAACGAGCAAATATTTTTTAAATTACATAACTGAAAAATATTTTTAACCTTAAATGCTAAATAATGCTCATTTGCAGTAAATAAAATCATAAAATTTAATTTACACTACTAGCTATGGGGCATTTGTTCTACAGCGCTTCATCAAATACTTAGATATTTTATCGAATATTTTCGAAGCCAATCTTTTTGAAAAACAAATTGTATTTGTTTTACTGTAAAAAAATCTCATTTTTTATTTAATCGTACAATTTTTCTACTATTTGTCAGTTATAGTTAGGAAGAGAGAATGGTGGCAATCTAAATATCCAAAGTAAAACAATATTCCCATGAGTAAGAAATTGCTCATTATGCGGGTAAGTATATTTATCTTATTCGTTTTAATGACTTTTTTATCGAAAGCACAACTGAAAACACAGTTTAGTGCTACTCCACTTTCTGGGTGTGCACCTTTTAGCGTAAACTTTACTGATCAGTCTACAGGAAATCCTGATTTTTGGAAATGGGATTTAGGAAACAGCACAGTATCTTTTTTGCGTAATCCATCAACCATCTATTTAAATCCTGGCACTTATTCAGTAAAATTAGTAATTCGCAATGCTGCGGGCTCAATGGACTCTTTAACTAAAATTCAGTATATCATTGTCTATGCAAAGCCTGCTACAAACTTTTCGGCCGCACCTTTAACAGGGTGTTTTCCATTACGTGTAAATTTTAATGACATAAGCACTCCTGGTAGTGGTACCATTACAAGCTGGTTATGGGATTTTGGAGATGGAAATACATCAACACAACAGAACCCATCTCATGTTTACACTGCAGCTGGTAATTACACAGTTCTTTTGGTAGTGACAAATTCTAATGGGTGTTCAAAATCGTTTACCAAATCAAATTACATTTCTATAAACAGTGGTGTTCGGGCAATTTTTTCAAATACAGCACCAACAAGTTGTTCAGCACCACAAACAATAAATTTTCAAAACTTGTCTGCAGGCACAGGAACAATTAGTTACCAGTGGCTTTTTGGCGATGGTGGTACTTCAAACCTGGTAAATCCCCAACATACATATTCAGCAGCTGGAAGTTATACAGTTACCCTACTTGTTACAAATTCTACAGGGTGCACAGATACTGCAACGCACACAAATTCAATCATTATAGGTTCGGTTAATGCGGACTTTACATTTCCTACAAGTATTTGTGCAGGCAATCCTTTTTTAATTACCAATACATCAATACCAACACCACTGTCAGCCAGTTGGAATTTTGGAGATGGAACTACTTCAACTTCCCTCAATTCAACAAAAATTTTCAGTAACCCGGGCACCTATAATGTAACACTTGTAAGTGATTTTGGAGGATGTCGGGCAACTCAAAATAAATCTATCACAGTAATAGCAAAGTCATCTGCAAGTTTTAGCGGGTCACCGTTGACATCTTGCAGTGCTCCATTAAATGTAAATTTTTCCAATACATCGGTAGGGGCTGTTACAACGGAATGGTTGTTTGGAGATGGTACAACCACAAACCTCCCGAACCCAACCCACACCTATGCCACTCTTGGAAATTACAGCGTAACCCTTATAACTACTAATGCTAATGGCTGTTCAGATACCTTAGTTAAAACAGACTACATCAAAATTCAATTACCTGTTGCGGTTATAAATAATTTACCACAACAGGGTTGTGCACCACTCGCTGTAACATTTAGTTCAGCAGTAACAAGTCTAGATCCTGTAACAAGTTATCTGTGGGATTTTGGGAACGGAGTTACTTCTACACTACAAAATCCAACCTATACATTTGCGGCAGGCAATTATGATATACAATTAATTATTACCACTGCAAATGGCTGTAAGGATACTGTACTTGTGCCACAAGGAGTAAAAGCAGGACTTAAACCTGTTACAAATTTTTCAGCTACGCCAAGAGATGTTTGTGCAAAATTACCTGTACAATTTACTGATCTAAGCACAGGATTAATAACCAAATGGGACTGGAACTTTGGCGATGGTTCTCACTCAAATTTACAAAATCCCATGTATGGTTATCAAGACACTGGGCTTTTCACCATTACATTGATAGTAGGAAATAATGATTGTTTTGACACGCTAACTATTAAAAATTATATTCATGTAAAACCACCAATAGCAGTTTTTTCTGTATTAGGTACTTGTACAAATAAATATCTCAAAGTATTTACAGACCAGTCAATTGGTGCAGATAGTTGGAGCTGGAATTTTGGCGATGGAACTTCTACAACAACACAAAGCCCAACACATACTTATGCCGCTGTAGGAACATACACGGTAACGCTCACTGTAACTAATTTATCTACAGGCTGTGATTATACTAAAACAGCACAGGTAACGGTTGCCGATGAGCAGGCATTGTTTACGGCTTCAGCGCTTGAAATATGCAGAAACGGCTCAACCACTTTTACAGCAACATCTGTACAAGGAACACCTGCAATTGTAAGTTTTGAATGGGATTTTGGAGATGGGAGTACAGCTACAGGTAATAATATGACACATACTTATTTGCAAACAGGTCTCTTTGCTGTAACCTTAAAAATTACAGATGTAAATGGTTGTACAGATATAATTACTAAAACCAATTACATAAAAGTTGTAGGGCCAAAAGCTGCTTTTGCACCTGCAACACCGGGGAGCTGTTTAAATTCCGCTGTAACTTTTAATGATCTATCAACAACCGACGGAACCCATCCTTTAAAAAACTGGTATTGGAACTTTGGTGATGGAGTAAATGATTCGCTTACTTCAGCGCCGTTTCAACACATGTATTCTAACTCAGGAGTATATTCTGTATCTCTCAAAATTAAAGATAGTTTTGGTTGCACTGATAGCACGAGTTTAAGCAACGCATTAATTATTTCTACACCTGTTGCAAATTATATTAGTGTCGATACACTTTCCTGCCCGGGTAAACCGGTGATATTTCAAAGCCAATCGACTGGTAACTCCCTCACTTATGCCTGGTCCTTCGGTGATGGCGGCACGAGTGATTTAATGAACCCTGTGCACGTTTTTATGGCTGATGGTAATTATACAGTAAAGCTTACTGTAACTGATATGTATGGCTGTACCAACACGAAAACAATTCCACAATATATTATTGTAAATACTCCTGTTGCTAATTTTACTGTGTCAGATTCCTTTACAACTTGTCCTCCATTAATTATGCAGTTTGCCAATTCTTCTCAGCATGTTCAATCATATGTTTGGGACTTCGGTGATGGTGGAGGAACTTCGAGTGTTTTAAATCCTCCTCACTTTTACAGTTTTGCAGGAAACTTTACAGCCAAATTGACCGTCACAACATTTGGAGGTTGTACGGATGTTAAAACAAAAAAAATGATTGTCAAAGGACCTCAGGGTTCCTTTGCTTATAGCCCCACTATCGGCTGTACGCCATTAAATTCTTTATTCACTGCAAGAACACAATCTAGGCTTTCTTTTGTGTGGGATTTTAACGACGGCAATACTATGGCCACCACTGATTCTGCGGTATCTCATGTTTACACAATACCCGGCATGTACGTTCCTAAAATGATTCTTACTGATGCAACCGGCTGTAATGTTGCAATCAACGGTGTTGATACAATAAAAGTGAGTGGGGTAATTAATGCTTTCACAGCCGATACCTCAAGCCGGTGTAATAGCGGAAATGTAGTGTTTACAAACACTTCCTCTAGCAATGACATCATCACAGGGTATCAGTGGAAATTTGGAGATGGTGCAGTTTCTACAGACTTTCAGCCAACGCACTTTTATGCTACAACAGGATTATTTTACCCAACTTTAATAACCACTACACAAACAGGTTGTGCCGATACAAGTACTGCTACTGTACCGATTAAAGTTGTAAAAACGCCTGAAATTTCTGTAATACAATCGCCCAATGGTTGTGTGCCGCTTACCATGAGCCTTACAGGAAACTTATTAAATACTGATACCTCTGCAATAAAATGGGAATGGTCTTTTAACAACAATACAGTTGCAAGTGGAAAACAGTTATCTCCAATAGTTTACAACGTAGGTGGTGTATACAACTATTCATTAACAGCAACAAACAGCAGTGGTTGTAAGGATACTACATTTGGTTCTTTTGAAGCTTTTTCAAAACCTATAATTAATGCAGGTTCAGATATTGTCATATGCCAAGGAACAGGTCAGTCAATAACTGCTTCGGGTGCAGCATCTTTCACATGGTCGCCGTCAGTAGGGCTTAGTTGCACAAATTGTTCTTCGCCGGTTGCAACCCCTGATTCTGTTAGAGATTATACCGTTACCGGCAAGTCGGCACAAGGTTGTATTAATACAGATGTTGTGAGGGTTTCAGTAAGACATCCCTTTGTAATGCAGGGTGGAATTAGAGATACGCTTTGCATAGGTCAATCTGGTTTATTAGGTGTATCGGGTGCTGCCAGTTACTCATGGTCGCCAACTACAGGCTTAAATACCGCTACAGGTCCTAATGTTAAAGCCACGCCAACTGTTACAACTAACTACATGGTTATTGGAAAAGATGATAAAAACTGTTTTAGCGATACTGCTTATTTTCCTATAAAAGTATACCCAATACCAACGGTTACAGCAGGAGCTAATAAAACGATTAATGTTGGACAAACCGTTACACTTACGCCTACTTTTTCCAGCGATGTAAATAATGTAAAATGGACACCAACATCATGGCTTGTTAGCAGCGCAACGCCTTCAATAACAGTAAAGCCAAATTTAGAAACCCAATACAAGGTTACGGTTACCAACCAAGGTGGTTGTTCAGCGTCTGCCACAGTTAATGTCTACGTATTGTGTAACGGAGCCAATGTATATATTCCAAACACTTTCTCGCCAAATGGCGATGGTGCCAACGATGTATTTTACCCTAGAGGAACAGGTTTGTTTACTATCAAACAGGCTAGAATATTTAACCGATGGGGAGAAGAAGTATTTGCACGTTACAGTTTTAAAGCAAACGATGAAAGTTTAGGTTGGGATGGTACAAGCAAAGGTCAAAAATTAATAAGTGACGTGTACGTTTATATGATAGAAATACAGTGCGATAACAATAGCACGTTGGTTTACAAAGGAAACATTGCACTTATAAAATAAAACGGATTTGTGGAAAAGAAAGAGCGTTTGCGTAAAACAAAATAATAAAAAGGACGTTTTTAAATTGAAGATGTCCTACGAAAATCATCATCCAAAAATATCATGAAAAATTTTATTCCGATATTCTTTATAACCACTGTGTTGCTTGCAACTAATATTGCCGTGGTAAAAGGGCAGGATATACATTTTTCACAGATTTTTGAAACACCATTGCTAAGAAACCCGGCATTGGCGGGTCTTTTTTCAGGAGATATAAGAGTGCAAACAGTTTATAGATCTCAATGGAACAGCGTTACCAATGCCTACAACACTTCATCTGCTAACCTCGAATACAAATTACCCGTTGGCGAAACAACAGATTATTTAACCATTGGTGGTCAAGTTCTTTATGACAAAGCTGGAACAGTCGATCTTACTTCAACTCATATTTTGCCTGCTGTAAATTATCATAAATCATTAAGTGCTGAAAGAAGTATGTATTTGTCAATGGCAGTTATGGGTGGTTATGTGCAGCGAAGCATTGATAGAAGTAAAATGACAACCAACAGCCAATTTAATGGTGGTAGTTATGATCCTAATATGTCAACCGGAGAAACATTTCCAAAATCTTCTTACTCTTATCTTGATGGAACTGTAGGCTTAAGTTTTAATACACAACTTGGCGAAAATATTGATAACAATATGTTTGTTGGCATTGCATACCACCATTTTAATAAGTCAAAAAAAGTTTCTTTTTATAGCGACTATAAAGTTGAGTTAATGCCAAAATGGGTTGCATCTGGCGGTGTAAGAATGAGTACAACAGATTATTCTTATGTAACTGTAGAAGCAGACTATACAACCCAAGGAACCAACAGAGAGATAGTCGGCGGTGTGATGTATTCTCAAAAACTTGATGACCCTGATAACCCCAAATACATTATTCACGGCGGCGCATACATGAGGTTGAATGATGCCATTATTCCCGTTTTAAAAGTAGAATCAAAACCAATAGCAGTGGCAGTTAGTTACGATGTAAACATATCTGGTTTAAAAAAAGTAAGCACTGGCAGAGGTGGTTTTGAAATCTCACTGGTTTTTCAAAAATTTCTCGATAAATACAATAGCAGTAAGGATGCTACAAAATGTCCAAAATTTTAATTAATCTTTTTGTTTTATGGATTGTTTGGAAAGAAGCCTGCTGGTAAGCGGGCTTTCTTATTTTCCGTTTTTAAAATAACATATTTATATATCTTTGAAAAAAAACAGCATGTCATTAGCAATAGGTTCAGAAGCACCCGATTTTACTTTGTACGATTCCGATAAAAATAAAGTCTCTCTCAGTGATTTTAAAGGAAATAAAAATATTTTGTTGTTGTTTTTTCCAATGGCCTTTACAGGGGTTTGTACTGATGAACTTTGTGCCGTAAGAGATGACATTGCAAGGTATGATAACGCAAATGCACAAGTATTAGGTATTTCCGTTGATTCTGTTTTTACACTTGAAAAATTTAAGCAGGAACAAAACTATAACTTCCCTTTGTTAAGCGATTTTAATAAAGAGGCCTCAAAAGCTTACGGAAGCATTTATGAATTTTTTACCCCAATGATGATGATGGGTGTTAGTAAAAGAGCCGCATTTATTGTTGATAAAGCCGGTATAATTCAATACGAAGAGGTTTTAGACAATGCGGGTGAAGTGCCTAATTTTCAAGCTATCAATAATAAGTTGGAAAGTTTGGGTTAAGTTTTTCGTAGTAATTTTTTTCAGATTTTATAATAAATAAGAATGTTAAACGTTATAGTTTTTTAGTCATATTCTAAAACATTTTACTATTTTTACATAGTTGAAACAATTATCTTTCATACTAATATTAATTATTGGAATAAATTTTACATCTTTTGCTCAAAACAGAACCTTCAGTGATGAAGTGGGCGTTCAAACAAAATTTATAAAATCTTATCCCAATCCTGCCTCAACGGTAGTCAATTTTGAATTTCAAAAAGGCTACAGCAGATTTTACTCCATACAGATTCTCAATTCTATTGGCAAAAAAATGTTTGAAGCCAAAAATATTTCCTCTTCCCTTTCTATTAATTTGAAAGAAGAAAAGTTTTACCGTGGTATTTATATTTACCAGTTATTAGATAAAAACGGTAGTGTTGTTGAGTCAGGTAAAATTCTTGTCGTTAATTAAACTCTCCTAATTTTTTTTTGGTGTCAATTTGACTGAAAACCTGCATTGGCAAAATGTTTGACTGTTGTACATTTGCACACATTTAAACAAAGAGAATTATGCAGGATACAGAAAGAACAATACCGATTGAAGATGAGCAAATGGATATTAATTCAGATGCTGATATTCCGGGCAATACACATTTAAGCAACCCTGAAACGGAAACAGAAAATATTACTGAAAAATTAGAGGCTGAAGTACAGGAACAAAAGGATAAATATTTACGTCTTTTTGCTGAGTTTGATAATTACAAACGCCGTACTGCAAAAGAGCGTTTAGAGTTAATGCAGACCGCCGGTAAGGAAATGGCTATTTCATTATTGGATGTTGCGGATGATATGGACAGAGCAGAAAAGCAAATAGCTTCAGATGATGACATTACCCATGTAAAAGAAGGCGTACAATTGGTGTTTAATAAACTTCGTGCTGTACTTCAACAAAAAGGTATTGTGGCTATGTCAAGTATTGACACTGATTTTGATGTAGAGAAACATGAAGCGGTAACAGAAATTCCTGCGGGAAAAGAGAAAGAAGGCAAAGTAGTGGACGAATTGCAGAAAGGTTATTACATGAATGATAAACTAATTCGCTTTGCAAAAGTAGTTGTAGGCAAATAATTTTCTATACAGAACCAACACTAATTATAACTGCTGATATCAGCAAAATTCAACATTAGCATATTAGCTAATCATGCGTTTATGAAGAGAGATTATTATGAAATACTTGGCGTGAAAAAAGGCGCTTCGCAGGATGAAATTAAAAAAGCTTATCGTAAGACGGCAATGCAATTTCACCCAGATAGAAACCCCGGAGATAAAGCTGCAGAAGATAAATTTAAAGAACCAGCAGAAGCATATGAAATTTTAAATGACTCCGATAAAAAAGCACAGTACGATCGCTTTGGTCACAACGCATTTTCAGGTGGTAGTGGTGGTAGTCAAGGTTTCGGAGGTATGAACATGGATGATATCTTCAGTCAGTTCGGAGATATTTTTGGCGGTGGAAATGATGATGGATTTGGAAGCTTTTTTGGTGGTGGAAGAAGAGGCAGTGGCGGCAACAGTCGTGGCACGAGAGGTAGCAATCTTCGTGTGAAGATGAAGTTATCTTATGAGGAAATTGCAAAGGGCGTAACCAAAACCATCAAGGTAAAAAAATATGTAAAATGTAACACGTGTACAGGCTCCGGCGCTAAAGATAAAAACAGTATGCAAACCTGTGGCACTTGTGGTGGTAGCGGACAGGTGCGCAAAGTGCAGAACACATTTTTAGGACAAATGCAAACAGTAACAACTTGCCCGGCATGTAGTGGAGAAGGTAGTACTATAACTGCCAAATGCCCGCCATGTAAAGGCGAAGGACGAGTGTATGATGAAGAAACGGTAACCGTTGATATTCCTGCAGGTGTGCAAGAAGGTATGCAGCTCAGTGTTTCGGGCAGAGGTAATGCAGGCGAGCGTGGTGGCTCATCAGGAGATTTAATTGTGCTCATTGAAGAAGAAGCGCACCCGCACTTAACAAGAGAAGGATTAAATGTTGGGTTCGATTTACACATAACTTTTCCCGATGCAGTTTTTGGTACGCAGGTCGAAGTGCCAACCATTGATGGAAGAGCAAAAATAAAAGTGCCGCCTGGCACACAAAGCGGTAAAATTTTCAGGTTGAAAGGCAAGGGTTTTCCTAATGTAAATAGTTACGAAAAAGGCGACCAATTGATACAGGTAAATATTTGGACTCCGCAAAATATAAGCAACGATGAGAAGGAGGCGCTAGAAAAAATGCAGGAATCTAAAAACTTTGCACCAAGCCCTGAAAAAAATGACAAGTCGTTTTTTGATAAAGTGAGAGAGATGTTCAGTTAATTATTTTAATGTTTAATAAAAATGTTTTTAATGCCTGCAGTAATGCGGGCATTTTATTTTGGGGCTGTAACCTGCAGTCATTGAATGGACATTTGTCCGTTGCCCGCCTACAATGTTTTTGCCCAAAGGCAGCAAAAACGATTTTCGGCTAAGCAACGCAGCCCATCAACCACATAATATTTATTTAACTTTTATTATGGAGTAGATCTATTGCTAATTAAAATTTTCTATTTAAAACAAATCAAAAATTGTACCCCCGTGCAAGTGCATTTTTCATTAATTTGCCGATACAATTATGCTCCAAAAATTACGAATACTCAACTACGCCATCATCGATGAGTTAACGATCAGTTTCTCTCAAAAACTAAATATTATTACTGGTGAAACTGGTGCCGGAAAAAGTATTTTAATGGGCGCACTCGATCTGGTTTTGGGTAAGCGTGCAGATACCACAATTTTAAAAGACAAAGAAAAAAAATGCATTGTAGAAGCAACATTCATTGTAAAAAATAACGAAGCCATACACCAATTTTTTGTAGCCAATGATCTTGATAAAGAAGATGAAATTTTAATTAGAAGAGAAATTGCAGCGAATGGTAAAAGCAGAAGTTTTGTAAATGATACACCCGTTAATCTTACGCAGTTAAAGGAATTAACTGCTAATCTTGTAGATCTACATCGCCAGTTTGATACGCAGGAAATCGGTTCAGAAAATTTTCA
>JBBREY010000052.1:0-19293 GCA_038225275.1 Chitinophagales bacterium
GCGATTTAAATGTTATTGTTGAAGAATCAAAGAATGACCTTGCTTTAAATATTAATGACAGGCAAGCAATGGTGGAATTTGAAGGACTTCCAACCATTAACGGTTTGCACATTCAATTATTACAGCTTTTTACAAACCTAATTGAAAATGCCATTAAGTATACCCCACTCAACATCACGCCTCATATAAAAATTACAGCTGAGCATGCCGACGGAAATAATATAGCACACCCTGCAGCAAATAAACTCCTGTCATACCATGCCATAAAAATTGCAGATAATGGTATCGGTTTTGAAAATCAATACTCCTCCAAAATATTTGAACTTTTCCAACGGTTACATGGTAAGGCTGAATTTTCAGGAACAGGTATTGGTCTGGCTATTGTTAAAAAAATTGCTACAAATCACAATGGTTTTATTATAGCCCAAGGCCAACCCGAGGTTGGTGCAACTTTTACGCTTTTTTTGCCAAAAGCATGAGCAAGCAGCTTATATAGATTATAACTACGAGTGGTTTAATGGTGAATACATTTACTGTGTTTATGACTTATAAACTTAAACAAGAGCTATAACAAAGCCAGTAAAACAAACAACTAGTAAGCAAATTATTATTTCGAATGTGGCCTACAACAACTTTTTATCACAACCGTTATATACCGTACTTTTTTTTGAATGTTGTAAAATAATTTACTCTTTGATTGTGGTTGATGTACAATCCTGATAAAACTCTTTTTTCCGTGTAAGTAGTGGGAATTTAGAACACAATAACGCAGTATCGTGTGATTTAATTTTTATTTTTTTAAATCTTTGTTGCATTCTAGCTCGTAAGTGTTGTTTTAAAAACCGTAACACTATAAAGATGAAAAAAGTAAACATTGTATTATCATTGATTTTTGTATTAGCCTCTTTTGTAAGCTTCGCACAGTCAAATTCTAAAGTAATTGTATACCGTAAAGGCTCTATTTATGGAGGTCTTGCAAAATACAAAGTGATTGTAGATGGCAAAGAAATGGAGCCATTAAAAGGTAAAAGTGCATATGAGTTTGATCTGGCGCCGGGCTCTCATACCATTTCGCCAAAGCAGGGAAAAAGAGCTATCACTTTTACAACAGAAGCAGGTAAAAATTATGCTGTAAAATACCGTACTATGTTAGGTTTGCTAGGTGCAAGGCCAAGGTTAAAATTAATGACAATTGCAGAAGCTAAAGACGATGCAAAAGTTGTAAGAGAGAAGTTTTCTTCAACAATGTAAGAAAGCAATAAATTTATAAAGGATGGTCATGCAGAACGCATGGCCATTTTTATATCATTTTTATGTTAATTTCTAATGGTTTTCGCCTGCATTATCAAGCCACTTTTCGTATAATATTCTTGTTGGCTGATATTTATTCTTTGCTAAAAATTTCTGCATACGAATGTTAAAGAATAATGTAAAACGGGTAATACGTCTTATTCCTTTTGAAATGTAATGTGCTTCAATTGTGTCATTCAATTGTTCGTATATACCCAATCTTCGATACGGTGGATAAACAAATCCATCTGACACATACAATTCCGTTCCTTCATATTTTTCTATCCTGCTTTCATCTTGAGCTTCTGTGTAAGCAAATAAAAAACCGACCGGCTCATCGTTTTTATACGCCACAAAGCATGTTCCGTTATTTTCTTCCTGGCAAGTAATGAGGTGTATCATATAATTTGCTTTTATATCTTTCCATTCTGCAGACATTGAGTTCATTTCCTGTTCAGATTTTTGTAATTCCTGCATCATAGTTTCTATTAAACTATAATTGTCCTTTATAATGATGGATTTTATTGCAATCATTGTTATATGCTAAATTTAAAATTATTTATACTTCTGAAACAGGGCTGCCGCCCCATTGCGTATTTGCAGGAATCGCTTCTCCCTTCATAATTAATGATAACGGATCTATTGTCACATCGTTGCCAATTTCAGAATCGTATAAAACAATTGCTCGGCTTCCCAACGTAACTCTATCACCAAATTTTATTGCACCAATTTTCATAACCCTGTCTTCAAACAAATGTGTTTGTGGGCCACATTCTGCATTCATGGCTACATCATCACCAATTATTACCATGTCAAATTCTGTAATATCGGTGGTGTTTAAAAATATTCGCTTGCCGGTTTTTACCCCAAAAAATTTTAAGAAAAAAGGTAACCAAGGTGTTCCAATTAAATATTCAAAAAAGAATGGAACAACAAGCGCTTCGTAAGTAGAAGTTATAAATTCGCTAAACCAAACCTTGTAATTCCACATGGGGTATTTTGCAGCTTTGTATTTACCCACTATTGTCCATTTTAAAATTACTGTTATCAAAAACAAAGGCAATCCCATAAATGCTAAATAATAGAAGGGGGTTTTAATTATAATACTAAACAAAGATTCATCGCTGAGTAAATCACTTGTGTAAGCAATAAAAAATATACTGCTTATTAAAATAATTGTTTGTGGAAGAACGATGCGGATAAATTCTACGAAATACCTGGCAATCAATAATTTTTTGGAAGGATTTAAAGTAAGTGTGGCATCAAAATCTGATGCTTGCCTTTTCGGTAACGCAATGGCGGGAGAACCAAACCAATCGATGCTCTCCACATTTTTTATTTGTTCATTATTGGGAGGCACACTTAATACACCAATGAGCATATTGCTACCAAGTGTATAGCCCTGGGGAATTAATGCACTGTTGCCTACAAAACTATTGTTCCCTATTTTTGTATTATCCAGTACAAGTTTTTGTCCACGTACATCAGCTTCGCCAAGGGTCACAGCATCTGCAATAAATGATCCGCTGCCAATATCCAACAAGCCATGTGTTACACTACTTGCTGTAGAAATTTCTGTATTCTTTCCTATTTTAGCCCCCAGTGCTCTAAAATAAGTACTCACATAAACTGTTGCAAAAATGGGATGCAATACAATTAAGGAAAGTGAATTCATTTGGTCTACCAACCATTTGCGGATATAAAATTTACTGTAAATAGGATACGAGCCTGCTTTTAAATCTTTCTGTAAAATTCTGGAGATAAAAATACTTTCTAGAACAAATAATAAGATATAAATAATTGATAGAATAGGGGTATAAATTATATAATTGAAATCGTAGGGTGAAGCATTGCTATCGAGCTCGGCAAGCGTTATGATGGTTGGTATAAGTGGAAGTAAAATAAAAAATGGAAACAATATCAGCATTAAAGAAAATACTGTAGAAAACTGTCTTCTTCTTTTTGCAGAAATTGGAAGCGGCTGTGTAAACTCTTTTTCTGTACGGGTAAAAGAAAGTTTTGCGGGACTTCCTGCAAAAACTTCTGCATAATTAATTGTTTTGCCCGCTTGCAGGAAACTTAGATCTTGCAGTTCGCCCCAATCCTTTATTTCAGTATTGCCGCCAACAACTGCGCTGGTACCGATGTAAGCATGTTTGCCCACTATTACTTTTGATATTTTAAGCATGCCGTTTTCAACAACCGCGTTGTTTATTACAACAGAAGAACTAATGCTTACATCTTCATTTATAAATAATAAATCTACTGCACCAATAGTAAAAGCACTTAACTGAGCATCTGATGCAACTTTTGCCCCCATCCATTTTAGGTATGTCGCAAACAATGGCGTGCCATTTAAAAATTGGGTTGGTATAAGTTTTTGTATCGATTTTACCAACCACCATCTAAAAAAATAAGTTCCCCAAAGTGGATATTCGCCTTCTTTGTACTTACCAATAATGATCCATTTTGCTGCAATGCCAAAACCAGTAAAGAGTGGAGGCAACACACAAAACGTTACGATAGAAATTAGAATAGATTTTAAGTGATTCTCATATTCTAACTGCATAAAATAATACGCCAAGTAGGGAATAAATATTTGTAAGGCGAGCAACCCATAAATAAGTAGGAGAGAAATGCTTTGTGCCAAGCCACATAAATAATAACGTAGTGCCGGAATTTTTTTAAAAGGTTCTTTTGTTTTTTTATTTTCTACTGATTCGATGTTATCCCACTTTGTAATTAATGCTGACAGTGGTCTGTTTAAATAAATATCTTTTAAGGATGCATTTTTTATTCCTCCTTCTTTTCGCATCTTACTTACAAAAGAGGCTGCTAGTAAGGAATGCCCGCCAAGGTCATTAAAAAAATCCTGCGAGATCTGTATGTCTGCCTTTGCAAAAATGTTTGATAATAATTTAATTACTTTTTGCTCAGTTGTGTCTGTAAAATGAATGTCTGTTTCAAAAGTTGGAACTTGTTTTAAATAACTTTCAGGCGTTGGCAATTTTTTTCTATCAATTTTGCCACTCGATAACCTTGGCAATTCATCCAAAATTATAATGGAAAGTGGAATCATATAGTCAGGCAACTTCTGCGAAAGTTTTTCTTTTACAAGAGATTCATTGAGCGCAAGGTTTCTTTGCATAACCACAAAACCCGTCAATTGGTCCTCGTTATTGCTATCTTTTTTTAAAGCTATTGCTGCTTGTTGCACTCCTTCAAAATCATTCAATAAAGTTTCTATTTCGCCCAGCTCTATTCTGTATCCCCGAAGTTTTATTTGATCATCTATACGTCCAACAAAATGAACATCCATATTTTCATCCATATAAACTGCATCACCGGTTCTGTAAATTATTTCGCCAGGCATTTTTGCCAACGGTCTATTTTTTTGAATAAATTTTTCTTTTGTTAGTTTGTCTAAGTTGATATAACCATGCCCAACGCCTGAACCAGAGATTATTAGTTCTCCCTGCTCGCCAATGGGCAATGGTTGCATATTTTCATTTACAACAGCCAAAGCATAGTTTGGCAAAGGTTTGCCAATGGTAATTTTATCTCCTTTTTTTAGAAGTGCTGCGGATGCACTTACGGTGGTTTCTGTAGGGCCATAGGTGTTAAAAAAAAGTCTATCGCCAACAGCCCATTTATTTAAAACCTGGGTGGTGCAAGCTTCGCCACCGGCGTTTATTAGCCTCAGCAAAGGTAAATCTGCAGCTTCCATAACCGCTAGTAAACTTGGTACGGTATGCAATACTGTTATTTTTTCTTTGCCTAAAATATTGCTCAACTCATCTATAGATTTAGAGGTTATAACATCGGCAATCCATAATGTTGCTCCCACTAAATAACTTATCCATGTTTCTTCGCACCACATATCGAACGACACAGAAATACCCTGGTAAACTTTATCTGTGTTTTTTATTCCCAACAAATCATTTTCACTTCTAACAAAACTGCAAATATTTCTTTGGCTAATCGGTATGCCTTTCGGCTTACCCGTGCTCCCACTCGTAAATAATATGTAAGCATCATCCTCGGGTTGCAATTGCACGGTTTTGTATAACGATGCGCCTACGCCGTTGAACGTTATTTCGTTTATAACTGTGCATGGTTTAGAAAAATTATTGGGCGTGAAAAGTACTTTTTGATGAATATCTTCCATGACAGCGACCACTCTTTCTTCAGGCATTTCAAAATCTATTGGAACATAAGTTGCGCCACATTTTAAAATGGCTAAAATAGCCACATGCAGTTCAATACTCCTTGGCCACCAAACTATGCATACGTCTCCATGCCCTACCCCTGCAGACTGTAGCTTATAAGCAACTGAATCAGAAAATAAATCTAAATGTCTGTAAGTGATGGAAGCTTCGTTAAAAATGAGAGCAGTCTTATCATGATGTCGACTGACTGTATTTTTAAAAATATCGATCAGGTTTTCTTTCAATAAAAATTCAGGTTTATAATCCCCATTCACAATACTCAGTTGTTGCATAAAATTTTTGTTATTTGCAATAAAAATTTCTGAAGTTGAAACAATATAAAATACTTTTATTACAGATTAATCGGTTTAAACTTTATGACAGATGTTTATTATCTAAAAGATGTGAATTCAATTAAGCTATCAACAGCATTTGATGCCTTATTGCCTTTGCATTTAAAGAAAAAAATAGAAAACATACATCATCCAAAAACAGCGTTAGAAAAAAGAAAGTCGCTGTTTTTGTTAAATCAAATATTGAAGATAAACTATCCCGATTTAAACTTAGTTGATTTATACTACAATGAAATAGGCAAACCATTTCTTACCGGAAATTTAAGTATTAGTAATTCATATTCAGATAATATACATGTTACTGCGTTGTCAAATAATGAGTTTATTGGGGTAGATACAGAAAAGATTTTGCCAGTTAATTTGGATGAATATCAATTTTATTTTACCAAGAAAGAATGGAGATGGATGAACTACGAATTAATTAGGTTTTATACTTTATGGACAAAAAAAGAAGCATTGGCAAAAGCTTTGGGTATTGGAATGGACTTAGCTTTTGAAAAAATTGAATTGTTAGAAGATGAAATTTTGTGTGGTGAAAAGAAATTTTATTTTGTTGTAAAAATAATTGACGATGATTTTATTATTGCCGTAGCTAGGAATGTAAAAGACGATATATGTATCAAAGAAATGATTTTGTAAGTTTATATTTACAGACCACTTAATTATGAAATAATTTTTTTAACTGCATGCTACTTAATAATGAACACACTAATAATATTTGATTTTACAAAAGATGCAGACTTGCAAAGATGGTATGTAGTCAACGACACTGTAATGGGCGGAAGATCTGCTGCTAAAATGCAAGTAGATGCCGACGGCCATGGCTTGTTTAAGGGTCATGTTTCACTGGATAACAATGGTGGCTTTTCATCAATTAGGTATGATGCCGGGAAAACTACATTGGAAGGGTACAATAAGTTTTTGATAGTATTAAAGGGCGATGGCAAAACTTTTCAGTTTAGGGTAAAAGCAAAAAGCAATGAGTATTTTTCTTATGTCTTCAATTTTGAAACTACGGGTAATTGGGAAACAATTGAAATCCCATTCAGCAATCTGAGTCCTTCTTTTAGAGGCCAAGCCCTTGATATGGCAAGCTTCCAAGGCTTTTATCTTGAAGAGATTGGTTTTTTGATCGGTAATAAAAAGGCAGAGGATTTTAAACTTATTATCGATAATATAAGTGTGCAATAAACTTATTTTATGAATTATTTTTCATGTCACTTGTTATTATTTTAAAGTTTGAAGCAAACAAAATCGCAGCTAAGTTTGCTAAAAAAGTGCTCCTTAGCTGCGAAATAGAATGCTAATCTAAACCGTTCTTTACTTTATAAATTACTTATTAGGCTATTTATTGTTCTGTAATCGATCAATCATATTTTTCATTTGTTCAATCTCTTTCTTTTGTGCAGCAATTATTCCATCGGCCAATTTTCTTACTTCAGGGTCTTTTAAATCAGCCCGCTCACTGGTAAGTATCGCAATGGAGTGATGCGGAATCATACCCTTCATATAAAGCACATCACCCACAACCGGCCCCTGTACTCTAACAAGCGTTAATGCAACAGAAAAAAGAAGCACACAACCAATGAGAATTCCCGTATTTTTTTTCTTATCCGTATACATCGCCTTCATCATTAGTAACATTATTACGCCCATGGTGGAAATACCAAGGCAAACCATATAAAACCTCGTCATACTAAAATAAACGTGATCAATTTGGTAAGTATTTAGGTACATGGTAATATACATTGCTACGAATGATAAACCTAACATACCGAAGAATTTAGGATAATTGTTTCCACTTTTCATTTGCATTTCTTTTTCCATTTTTATAATTTTTAATGAGTAAATAAAGTATTTCTAAAAACACTTTTAAAAAATTTAGTTACAATTTTATATTTCTTAATCTTAACGAGTTTGCAATTACTGAAACAGAACTAAAACTCATTGCCGCAGCTGCTATCATGGGTGAAAGTAATATTCCAAAAAATGGATATAAAATACCTGCTGCAAGTGGTATACCCAACACATTATAACCAAAGGCAAAAAACAAATTTTGTTTAATGTTTTTCATCACTTTATGGCTGAGAACTTTTGCTTTTACAATGCCTTGTAAATCTCCTTTCAGCAAGGTAATTTTTGCACTTTCTATAGCAACATCTGTACCTGTACCCATTGCAATTCCGATATCAGCTTGTGCAAGTGCCGGCGCATCGTTTATTCCATCTCCCGCCATGGCAACAACTTTGCCTGCTGCCTGCAATTTTTTTATTTCAGCCAGTTTATCCTGTGGCAAACATTCCGCTTTAAAATTAGTAAGGTTTAATTCGGCTGCAACTGCTGCAGCAGTATTATGGTTATCTCCGGTTAGCATAATTACTTCCACACCTTCTTTTATTAATTGTTGTATAGCGGCTTTGCTGCTTTCTTTAATGGCATCAACTATTACAAGATAACCTTCCAACTTACCATCAACAGCAAAATAAGAAACGGTTTTACCTTTCTTTTGTTCTGCAATTACCTGCTCTTTTTCATTTTCTGCAACAGCTACATTTTTATCTTGCAGCAATTTATCGTTGCTAATAATGATGCTTTTATTATCTACAATTCCCTCCACACCTTTACCGGAAATAGCCTCAAATTTTGATACTGATTTTAATGTGATGTTTTCTTTTTTTGCTTTGTTCACTATTGCCTCTGCTAATGGATGTTCACTCTGTGCATTTATAGAAGCTGCCAACAGCAACAATTCGTTTTCAGTATAATTATTAAAAGAATGAATTTTTTCCAACGATGGTTTTCCTTCAGTAATGGTTCCTGTTTTATCAGTAATGAGCACATCTACTTTATCCATTTTTTCTAATGCCTCTGCGTTTTTAATTAACACACCACTCTTTGCACCCTTACCAACACCCACCATTACGCTCATAGGCGTTGCCAAGCCTAATGCACATGGGCAGGCAATGATCAATACCGCTAAAGCATTTACAAATGCATATACATAAGAAGGCTCAGGCCCAAAAAATTTCCAGATAAAAAATGTAATTATAGCCACAATAATAACTGTTGGTACAAAATATCGAGCTATTTTATCTGCTAATTTTTGAATGGGTGCTTTGCTTCGGCTTGCATCATTTACCATTTTTATGATCTGCGCAAGCAAAGTTTCGTCACCCACTTTTTCAGCTTTCATTACAAAAGATTTGTTGCCGTTGATGGTGCCCGAACTTACTTTATCGTCCACATTTTTTTCTACAGGTATAGGTTCACCTGTAATCATGCTTTCGTCGATATTACTACCGCCTTCCCTAATGCTGCCATCAACAGGAATTTTATCGCCTGGCTTCACACGCAATAAATCGCCTACTTTAATATCGTGTATTGAGATTGTTTTTTCTACACCATCCTTCACCAAAACAGCCTGTGTAGGTGCTAATTTCAAAAGTTCTTTAATGGCGCCACTGGTTTGGCTGTGTGCTCTTGCTTCTAACAATTGCCCTAATAAAACCAAAGTTAAAATAACCGTTACTGCTTCAAAGTACAAGTACACACTTCCATCATGATTTTTAAATTGATCAGGAAAAATAGAAGGAAAAAGTAAGGCGACAACACTAAAAATGAATGCTGCACCAGCTCCTACACCAATCAAGCTAAACATGTTTAAGTTCCATGTTTTAAAAGAAACCCAAGCTCTTTCAAAAAACATCCAACATGCATAAAATACTACAGGGAGTGACAATGCAAACTGTAGCCAGTTTTTAAAATTTACATTTAATAAATTGTTTATAGGGTTGTTGGGGATCATTTCGCCCATCACTAAAATTAAAAGTGGTAATGTGCAAGCCACTGCAATTTTAAACTTTGATACTAGTTTTTGATAAGTTTTATTTTCATCATCAACCGGCATCAATGGTACCAGATCCATTCCGCAAATAGGGCAACTGCCGGGTTCGTCTTTTACTATTTCAGGGTGCATGGGGCAAGTATATTGAGTACTCTTAGCAACACTTGCCTGCTTAATTAGATCCATTCCACACACCGGGCAATCGCCTGCTTTATCGTACATTTTATCACCTTCGCAGTGCATGGGGCAATAATATTTGCCATCATCTTTTGGCTTTGCAACATGCGCTTCAATCGGTTTTTCTTCCATTTTATCATTCATCATTCCAATACCATATTTTCCACCATCTTTTTCAAGCGCAGCTTTAAATATTTCTAAGTGAATGTGTTTGTCCATTTCTATACTTACAGTCTTTTCCGCCAAATTCACTGCTGCTTTGGTAACTCCCGGTACTTCGCTCAACGTTTTTTCAACGTGGCTGCGACAACCGTTGCAAGTCATTCCTGTTATTTGATAAGTATGTTTCATAATAAAATAATTAAGAATACAAAGTTCCAGCAAACAGTTGCTTAAACTGTTACAGTATTTATCTAAAATGTTGTAACATTTAAATCTCTTCTATCGGGATTCTTTTTTTAACCTTTAGCTGCTTAAAATGAGTGGGTGTGAGCCCAGTTATTTTTTTGAATTGGTTGCTTAAATAAGCAACGCTGCTGTAATGTAATTTATCTGCAATTTGGCTAAGGGTTAGTTCATCGTATACCAGAAGCTCTTTTACTTTTTCTATTTTTTGCAGTATGAAATATTGTTCAATGGTTGTTCCTTCTACCATTGTAAACAGGTGTGAAAGTTGGTTGTATTCTTGGTGCAGGCTACTACTTAAAAACGTTGATAAATTGATATCAAGCTCATTGTTTTGCTCTTGAACTAATTTTACAATGATGTTTTTTATTTTTTCAATTGTTCTGCTTTTTTTATCATCTATTAATTCAAAGCCAAATGATTTTAATAATTTATTCAGCTGCTCTTTTTTAATTCTATCTAATGTTTCTTCAATTTCTACTTCACCTAATTGTACCGCAACAAGGTGAAGCCCAAATTTTTCTAATTCAGACTTCACCAACATTTTGCAACGACTGCAAACCATATTTTTAATAAATAGTTTCATTTATTGTTACATTTTCTCTGCTTAAAATTTATCAGGGTTTAGTTCACGCAATAAATCAATTAAGCTTCAACAATCATTTTACCGGTATTATCTCCATTAAATAAACCGAGTAATGCTTTAGGTAAATTTTCAAAACCATGTTCAATAGTTTCTGTAAATTTCAGTTTGCCTTCCTTTACCCACTGAGATAGCATTTTAATGCCTTCGCCAAATTGCGCTTCAAAATTACTTACAATAAAACCCTGCATTAGTACACTTCTTGTTAGCAACATTGGTTGTAACCTTGGCCCCATAGCTATTTCTGTACTGTTGTACAATGCTATTTGTCCACACAAAGGTATCCTTGCATGGAAGTTTATATTCTTTATTACTGCATCTGATATATCACCACCTACATTGTCAAAATAAACATCTACTCCTTTTGGACAGGCTGATGCAATTGCCTTGTTCATATCAGGAACGGTTTTATAGTTAATGGCTTCATCAAATCCAAATTCATCTTTCAGCATTTTTATTTTATCATCAGAGCCAGCTATTCCAATTACACGACAGCCGTTTATTTTAGCAATTTGCCCAACCACAATACCAACTGCTCCTGCAGCGCCTGACACTACTACTGTTTCACCTGCTTTTGGTTTGCCAATGTGCATCAAACCAAAGTATGCCGTTAATCCCGTCATGCCCAATATGCTCAGGTAATAACTTGCGGGCGCCACAGTAGTATCAATCATTCTAACAGCATTTTCATTAGCAACAATGTCTTTTTGCCAAGGGAGATTTCCAACTACAACATCGCCAGTTTTATATTTGTCTGATTTGCTTCCTACTACTTTTGCAACTACACCACCTGCAATGGGTTTATCAATTTCAAAAGGAGGAGCATAAGATTTAGCATCATTCATTCTCCCTCTCATGTATGGGTCAACAGAATAAAACATTCCCTTCAATAAGATTTCGCCACCCTTTATTTCTGCCAGCTCTATATCTTCCATTCTAAAATTATCGGCAACAGGTAAGCCTTTTGGTCTTGATGCTAATACAATTTGTTCTGTCTTCATGTGTTATAACTTTAAATATTATCAAATACAGCTTTAGTAAATCTATTAAAATAAAAAAGGAGAAAATTAATTCCCTTTTCATTAAACTAAAAAACTATTTATCGTTTATATCGCTTGTACGTACGAGTTTTTTATTTAAAAATTCATCTATACCAAGCGATGAAAGTTCTCTACCATAACCACTCTGGTTGGTACCACCAAAAGGCAAATCTGGTTGTGACCCTGTAGGATGGTTTATAAATACCATACCGGTATGAATTCTCTCCGCCAGTTTTTGTCCACGCTTCTCGTCTGCTGTAAAAATTGCACCACCTAAACCAAAACGGGTTGCGTTTGCTAATGCTACTGCTTCATCTTCTGTCCTTACCTTATAAATAGATGCTACAGGCCCAAACAATTCTTCGCTATAGGCAACTGCATCTTTTGGTATATCCGTCAAAATGGTTGGTTGCATAAAAAAGCCTTTCGTATCAATTCGTTTACCACCAGTTACTAAAGTTGCACCGGCCTTTACAGATTTATCTACCTGTTCAACTAAATCTTCTAATGCTGTTCTACTGCTGAGTGGTCCTAATTTTGTTGCTTCCAACATTGGGTCGCCGGGCTCCATACTTTCGACAGCCGCTTTAAATTTTTGTAAAAATTCGTCGTACACTTTATCCATTACAATAAATCTTTTTGCTGCAGTACAAGCCTGTCCACAATTTTGCATTCTGCCCGCAACTGCCCATTTAACAGTCTTGTCTAATTCAGCATCTTCCAGCACTATGAAAGGGTCACTGCCGCCAAGTTCCAATACAGATTTTTTTAAATTTTTACCGGCTATTGCGGCTACACTTGCTCCTGCGCCTTCACTACCTGTAAGAGAAACTGCTTTAATGATTGGATTTTCGAGAAGGGCTTCAACTTTATCAGTACCAATAAAAAGATTGGTGTACAAACCTGCAGGTGCACCAGCATCTACAAATAATTGTTCAATTGCCAATGCACATTGGGGTACGTTTGATGCATGTTTTACCATTAAACAATTACCCGCCATAATATTGGGTGCAGCAACTCTTGCAACTTGGTAATAAGGAAAATTCCATGGTTCAATGCCAAGCAAAACACCAATTGGTTCTTTTCTAACATAGGCCGAACCTTTTTCTGGCGAGAGTGGCGTATCTGCTAGAAACTCCTCTGCATTGGTTGCATAATATTCATAAATAGCTGCGCTCAATTCTACTTCACCTTTACTTTCTTTGATGCGCTTACCCATTTCTAAAGTAATAAGTGTTGCTAACGCATCAGCTCTTTCCCGCATTAAATCTGCTACTTTTTGTATTACTTTTTTTCTATCGCTAAAGCTGGTTGTGCGCCATTTCTCAAAACAAGCAGCAGCATTTTGCAACTTTTCTTTCAACACTTCTTTACTTATTTCATCAAAAGATTTTACTGTTTCCTCTGTAAAAGGATTTACTGTTTTAAAAGCCATGTTTTATATATTTTAATGTTTAGACAATAATTAAGTTGCAATAACAGTGCCATGCGAAAAAGTATATGCATGATAATTGGTTGATGAAAATGTAAAAAGAAAAAGAAAAGCTTGATAATACATAAGAAATATTTCTTCAATTATTTTTTACTTTATAACCCCTTTGATATTTAAAAATGTCAAACATAGGCACTGTAACATTTCCCAAAGTGGGTAATTTTAAAATTAATTAGAATAGCAAAGCGACATTCAATTAAATAACACATAAATCTTTTTCAGAAAAATAAAAAGCTACAGCATCTATAATGCTATTTTACCCAATGCCAGCTATAGGAATTTGCTGATGCTACAAATTAAATAGCAAATAACTAAACTTATATATTTTTCGCTGGTTTTAGGATTGATTATTGTTGCACATATATAAAATAAATATAGTTATCGAAAATCCATACAATTCACTCCCATCTAAAGAAGATACTTCGTTTGAAAATGAGTACAATGATGTATTTCTAAAAGAATTAGAAGAACAGGTACAAATACGAACTGCTGCTTTAGTAATTGCGCATGAACTTGAGCTAGACCATCAAGTAGAAGAAAAAAATTTAAGACAAGATGAATTAAACGTCGCTAACAAAGAGCTACGCTTTGAAAATAATGAAAAAGAAAAGCGTGCTGCTGAATTCTTATAGCCAATGTTGAACTTAACTACCAGAACGTAGAGAAGAAAAAACGAGCTGCTGAGTTGAGTGTGGCCAATATTGAATTAGTTTTTCAGAACAAAGAAAAAAAGAGCAGAGCTGCAGAATTAGATATCGCAAACATTGAACTTGGTTACCAAAATAGTGAAAAAGAAAAACTTTCAGCAGAATTAAAAATTGCTAATATAGAACTCGTTTATGAAAACGGTGAGAAGGAAAAACGGTCTGCAGAACTAAAAATTGCTAATATTGAGTTGGTATATCAAAATGGCGAAAAAGAAAAAAGAGCCGCTGAACTAGTAATAGCAAATATTGAACTGTCGTTTCAGAATAGTGAAAAAGAAAAAAGAGCATCTGAATTAAGTCGTTCAAAAATTGCAAATGTTGCACTGGTATTTCAAATTTTAGAGAAGGAAAAACAAGCGAACGAATTAATAATTGCTAATAAAGAATTGGCTGCGTTTAATTATATATCCAGCCACGATTTGCAGGAGCCAATAAATAAAATAAAGTTCTTTACAAACCGTATTATTAAAAATGATCTTGCAAACTTATCGCCCGAAGGTGTAGAATCTTTAACACGTGTACAACGTGCTACCAACCGAATGGAAACATTGATTATAGACTTGCTGGAATATTCAAAAACCAGCTCGCAGGAGCGACTTTTTGAAAAAATAAACCTGCACAAAATATTAGAAGAAGTTGTTACAGAACTATCTGAAAAGATTTTAGAAAAACAAGCAACAATTATAGCTAAAGATTTAGGAGAAGTGCACGTTAATGTTTCTCAGTTTAGGCAGGTGCTGACAAATCTTCTAACAAATGCTTTAAAGTTTTCTAAGCTAGATATAGCTCCAAATATTATACTGATAGGAAAAATAGAAACTGGAGCTAACTGCATGGAGGCTGACACAGAACTTGAAACGGAAAGCCTTTTGGCAGCCGAAACCTATTACCATCTGCAGGTATCAGACAACGGCATTGGCTATGAAACGAAGTATAATAAAAAAATCTTTGAAATATTTCAACGACTACATAGCAAGCATCAATACAAAGGCAGTGGTATTGGGTTGGCGATTGTAAAAAAAAATAGTAGAAAATCATTCCGGCAAAATTACTTCTAATAGCAAGCCAGACTTTGGCACTCAGTTCAATATATACCTTCCAACTTATAAGCTGGATTAAATAATAACTACATAAAAGAAAAGGTTATTCAAATCATATTTGCATATCCTTTTTTATAAATAGTAATTGTGAAATAACTAGCAATTTGTTCTATCTTATTACCATTAATAAATTTTATTTATTTCATCAACATCAACGCACCCATTGTTTCTATTCCATTAAATAAATTGCCAAGGCGAATATTTTCATTTTCTGCATGTTGGTTGTTATCGTGGTTTGCTATGGGCACTGTTACGGTTGTCGCCTTAAGGTATTTTTCAAACAAAAAAAGTGGAAGGCTGCCTCCCATGGTTGGCTGCAAAACGATTTGCTCTTTGGTGGTTGACTTTACTGCTGAAATAACTTTTTGTATGATTGGTAAATCCATGGATGTGCGCTGAGCATTCATCCCATCTTCACCAGGTGATACTTTTACAATCTTTGGATATTTATTTCTCTCTTCATCAGTAGGTTCTTTATCTATTACATAAAAACCCTGTACTTTTATGTGATCAATAACTTTTTGTTGCTGTCTTTTCCAGTCGTTGCCCAATACCAATCTTAAATCCAACACCGCGGTTGCGTAAGTAGGTATTTGGTTGGAAGCCATTTTACCGACATTGCCGCTTTGCATCCCATTTATATTTAATGAAGGCTGATTGATGGCTTCGCTGAGTGTTAGTCCCTGCATATCTACATTTGTTATGCCCAGTTCTCTTTTCATTTGTTCATCAACCATGGGTACTTCCTGCAGTGCTTTTTTTTCTGATGGCTTTAATGGCGTTACATCGTCGTAAAATCCTTTTATAGTTACTCTGCCATTCTCATCCTTCATAGAGGCTAATAATTTTACCAACATCATAGCTGGGTTTGGTGCCCAGTTGCCGTAATGGCCACTGTGTAATGGTCGTTTAGCTGAATACACCGTAAGGTCGAGGTGCGTATCGCCACGAACACCAAAGACAATTTGTTTTTTGCCTGATTGATGTACCGGTCCGTCGCATATAATCCAAAGGTCAGATTGTAATAAAGTATTGTACTTTTCGAGCACCTCATTAAGGTGTGTAGACCCCGCTTCCTCTTCACCTTCAAAGAAAAATTTAATATTACAGCCCGGCGTTAATCCACTTTTATTGATGGCAGTGTAAGCATTTAAAATAGCGTCTATTCCTGCTTTATCGTCTGATGCGCTGCGAGCATATATTCTCCAGTCATTATTGTATTTTTCATCGGTAGGGAATGGAATACTGGTACCGTTTTTATCTATTGCGTTGGTAAATAATACTGGATTAAACGGCTCAAGCCCTTTTGCCCATTGCCCCGGGTTAACAGGCTGCCCATCATAATGCGCATAAAAAATAAGGGTTTGTTTTGCACCGGGCACCATTACTTCGCCGTAAACAACAGGTGGTGCGCCCACAGTTGTTGTATTTAAAAGTTGCACTTTTTCAATGCCTCTTTTGTTCATCATAGCCATTATAAAAGCAGCGTTCTTTTGTTGGCCTGCAGCGTCGGCTGCAATATTTGGTATGCTTAAAAATTGAGAAAACTCATTGAGGATGCTGCCGGCATTTTTTTCGCTGTAGTTTTTTATTTTAACTACTTCGGGTGATTGTGCTGAAACCAATTGGCAGATTGATGAAAACAGCAGCGTTATGTAAAAGAAATGTTTCATTAAAATTGATTTACCTGTTAGCTTTATTTAAATCTGGGATGATAAAAATAAAACTTTGAGTTGTAAGTCTATTTATAATTTTAAATGAATACTTGCTTCGTAGTAATTTGCCGGTTGCTTAATTTAAAATACTCGCATCTTTTTCTATCACAGCTTTTTCTTCTTCTTTTATTTTTGCCCAACCGCCTAATACATTGCGTACATTATTAATTCCTTCTTTTTTTAAAATAGACAGCGCAATAACACTACGGTAGCCACCTGCGCAATGAACGTAGAGGTTTTCGTCTTCTTCAAACTGTGCAAGCAGTGCAACATCCGTCATGTCGCTTAAAGGTAAATTTACAGATCCCTTTAAATGTCCATCAGCATGTTCAACCTCCCTACGCACATCTACAATCGTTAAATTTGGATCATGAGGTATATCCATTAGTAATTCATCTGGTTCCACATCTATAATCATATCTGTTTTTTCTCCTGCATCCCGCCATGCGTTAAAGCCACCGGTTAAGACACCGCTCATTTTATCGAAGCCAACTCTGGCAAGTCGTATAACCGTTTCCTCTTCTTTGCCAGTTGGAGTTATTAATATAATTTTTTTGTCAAACGGTAACAGGCTGCCGGCCCATTCTGCAAAGCGCCCTTCCAGCCCAATAAAAAGTGAACCTGGTATAAACCCTGCGGTAAATTCTGAAGCAGGTCTTGTGTCTAAAATGATGGCATCTTCTTTTGTAAGTTGTTTAAATTCCTCAATCGTTAGCGGTTTTAATCCCTTCTTTTTAACAACATCGATCGCTTCATATCCTTGTTGATTTATGCCTGCATTTACTGCAAAATAAACCGGCGCATTTGCCAGGCCGCTTGTTACTGATGTTATAAAATCTTCTTTGCTTTGCGGCTGCAAGGCATGATTGGTTTTTCGTTCCTGCTCCATGGTGCTAAAAGTATTTGGACCAAGGTTTTTGCCACAACTGCTGCCGGGACCATGCGCAGGGTATACGATTAAATCATCTGGTAATGGTAATATTTTTTGGGTAATGGTCTCGTACATAATTCCTGCAAGTTCTTCACTACTGAGGTCGCCACTGCTCAGGTCAGGTCTACCCACGTCACCTACAAATAAAGTATCTCCGGTAAATATTGAATGCGGTTTGGCATGTTCATCCATTAATAAATAGCAGGTGCTTTCTAGAGTATGCCCAGGGGTGTGGATCACTTTAAAAGTTAGCTTTCCCAGTTTGTATATCTGTCCATCCAATGCATTTTCAACTTTAAAATTAGTTTTGGCTCCCGGACCGAAAATAATTGGTGCACCTGTTGCTTTACTTAAGTCTATGTGACCGCTCACAAAGTCCGCATGAAAATGCGTTTCAAAAATATATTTTATGGTGGCTTTTCTTTCTTTTGCCATTAAAATATATTCCTCAATATCTCTCAACGGGTCTATAATGGCTGCTTCGCCATTGCTTTCAATATAGTAAGCTGCTTCGCTAAGGCAGTTGGTGTAAAGTTGTTTTATGTACATAAAAATGATATCTAGTTTGTGCTGCAATTTACGAAATAAAAAAGCGTTCCGATATTTCGAAACGCTTAATAAATACTGTTGATTCGCACTTAGGCAACTAAATCATCAACCATCCTTGTAATTTCATCTATACGCTTGTAATTAACCGTATAGTAAATAAACTTACCATCACGTTGTGTACTTACAATGCCAGCTCTGCGTAAAATAGCAAGGTGTTGAGATGCAACAGATTGCTCTAAGCGCATGCGAACATAGATTTCAGTAACTGTGATTTTTTTTTCTGTTTCAACAAGGGTAAGAATTTGTTGCCTTAATTTGTGATTAAGTGCTCTAAGAACGAGTGCCGCTTTTTTTAAATTGTGATAATTAATTTTTAAGACATTGTCACTTGATTCTAATGCAGATTTAATCTGCTCATCGGTTTGAGTTGCAATCATAATTTTTCTGGGGATTTTAAAGTGCTTTAACTATTTGAACAACGCAAATATATGAATTTGCGTGCATCTGATTTAGTTCAAATATGTTAAAAATAAAATCTACTGAAGCTTATTATCCATTATGAAACTCTTTTGCGTAAAGCGGCACGGCGGTATTGAGCGGTGTAAATTTTTTTTCTGTAAATTTTTTATGAGATAACATATTGATTGAATTATATATATCACCAATATGTGCAAACGATGCATTTTTGTTTATGGCTATATTTTTATATTTCTCCATACCATTTCCGAAAAACAGAATTTCATTTTTGTGCAGATCTTGTTCATAAAAATGTTCATCTATTACAACTGCATGCGCGGGTGATATTTCCTTTAAATGCGGGTCATAAAGCGCTGTATAAA
>JBBREY010000053.1:0-18282 GCA_038225275.1 Chitinophagales bacterium
CTGCAGTGCGTCAAGCCCACTTCTACCCGGCATGCTTAGGTCGCTAATAACAACATCCCAGGATGATTTAACTACATTTTTTATAAGGTCTTCCGCATCACCCACTTCCTCTACCAACGCTCCCGGAAAACCCTCCAATAAAATTTGTCTTAATCCTCTTCTTACGACAGTGTGATCATCTGCCACTAAAATTCTGATCATAAAAAAAATATTAAAGTCAATTTAAAGGTACAGTAATTATTACAGATGTGCCCTTCCCTGAATTACCGTTAATTTCATACTTACCATTTATTAATTGTATTCTTTCTTTCATGCCAAGCAGGCCAAGTGTCTTCTTATTTTTTATTGCATGTTCGTTGAAACCTACTCCGTTGTCTTCTATAAATAGTGTAATAACATAATTCTCCAGCCTAAAAAATGAAATTACTTCTGTTGCTTTTGAGTGCCTCAATACATTTGTTAGGCTTTCCTGAAAAATACGAAACACGGCCGTTGCAACGTCAGCACTTACTTCTATCTGGCTCACATTGGTTTTAAAAATTGACTTGATTTCTGAACGCTTTTCAAACTCTTCACTCTGCCATTCCATGGCAGCAATTAAACCTAAATCATCAAGTATACTTGGCCGTAATTCAGTTGCAATACGCCTCACAGTAATAACTGTTTTATCAATTAACTGCATAGTATCTTTCATTTTATCATTGATAGCTTCATCATCAGATTTTATTTTTCTGCTAAGCCATGATATATCCATTTTTAAACCGGTAAGTTGTTGCCCAAGTTCATCATGTATTTCACGAGCCATATGTATGCGTTCATTTTCCCTGATAGTTTCTAAATGCGAAGCAAGGTCTCTAAGTGCTTCGTTAGATCTTTGCAAGCTTTCTTCAGCTTCTAATTTTGCTGTTATGTCGTTTGCAAGCGATAGAATTGCAGGTTTTCCCTCATAAATAATATCATGCGTTAGCACATCTACCTTCATTATTTCACCATTGTTTTTCACATGTTCATATATTCCATCAATGGCTGTTTCGCTCTTTCTGTTATTAGGTGACTGCTTTTTTACATTGTTGTTGTATGAATTAAGGTCAGACAAATTCATCTTTAAAAATTCCTTTTTGCTATAGCCATAGGCAACCAATGCCGCATTGTTTACATCAATAAAATTATTGTCATTCTGGTTGTTAATCCACATGGGCAAAGGGTTATCATTAAAAAGCAACCTGTACTTTTTTTCAGACGCCCTTAATGCATCTTCCACTTGCGTACGTTCCGTTATATCTCTTAATATTCGTTGATAGCGACCGTCAGAAAGTTGCTTGGCGCTAACCTCAACGTTAATCATTTTACCTCCCTTTCTTCTTAAAAAATGCTCTGAAATTACCACAGCCCCACTTGCCATTGCATTGTAGCGCAATGGTCTTTTAATACCTCCTTCTTCAAAAAATATATCATCGATATTCATAGCACTAAGCTCCTTTTTTTGATACCCGGTTAAGGTAGCTGCACTTTCATTCACCTCAATAAAATTGCCCTCTTCATCCGTTATAATAATACCGTCAGATGCCTGCTGCACCAGCGTTCTAAACTTTTGTTCACTTTCAAAAAGCTCCTGTTGCGATTTTATTTTTTCCGAAATATCGAGCCCCACTCCCATCAAACAATCCTCGCCTTCGTAACTAATGTACATACCTGTAAAATAGTAGGGAATTAATTTACCTGATTTGGTTTTAAAATTTGCTTCTACCATATCATTTCCTACTACAAAAACATTTTTTATTTTTTCGTTTATAATTTCTTTTTCTGAATGGTCGAACAAATCGAGCGGGTGAATTTTCTCAATTTCTTCAAAGCTGTATCCTGTCACCTTTTCAAGATTATTATTCCATCTTAAATACTTTCCATCTTTGTTAAAAAGATAAAATATACCCGGTAAACTATTAATCATTGAGTCAGATATCGCTTTTTCCAGTCTCAATTTATTTTCGCTTTCTTTCAACAGCGTAATATCCTGCATGGCTCCAAGCATTCTGTACGCAGTCTTGTCCTTATAAAGTATATAAGCTCTGTCATAAATAGTTCGGTAATTTCCTTCATTATCTATAAAACGAAATTCTTCAGTTAGTAAGGGGATTCTGTTTTGAATGGCGTTTTTAAAATTTTCTAATAATTTATCTCTTTCATCAGGGTGTACTCGTTCAAAAAAATGGTTATAATTTGATTTTTCAAACTCCTTTAAGCCCAGCATATTACAAAAAACCTCATTGCCGCCGAGTTCGTCCTTTTCAATATCCCAATCCCAAATTCCATCTTTTGTAGCTTTTGCTACAAGCTCAAAAACTTCATTAGAAATTTTTAAAGCTTCATCCGCCAGCAAAAGATTTTGTTCCGCATTTTTGCGTTCGGTTATGTCTATTACATTTCCAATTATTACATTTTCGCCATTAAAAGTTGTTGCGGATCCAAATGCGTTCGCATAAATTATCTCCCCTTTTTTATTTACTGCTTTAAATTCATAATTATGGGTATCCGCTTTTTGGTTGTCATAAGCACTAACATTTTCCTCAATCTTTTTACGTTCACTTTCTTCTATTAAATTCATAAAATTAAAGTCATCGTAAACTTCTTCTTCTGAATAACCAAATAGTTCTAAAAACCTCGGGTTTACATAAAGCAGTTTTCGTCCTTTTCTAATATAAACCGCTACCATTGATTTCTCTACAAGCGCCCTAAACTTTCCATCTGCATCTATCAGATTCTGTTGCACAATTGAAAGTGCAATTTCAGCTTTCTTTTTGTCGGTTATATCGTGGTAATAAACTGATACTCCATTTGCAGATGGATATATCAAATCACTAAACCATGAATCTATCTTTGAATAATAAAGTTCGCAACGCTGAGGTTGTTGCGTTACTTTAGCCATTTGTACCGCATTGTAAAAGGGTTGTTCAACCAAATCAGGATACATCTCCCATAAATTTTTACCTATAATATTTTCCTCGGCAACTCCATGATGCAACAATGCAGCTTTATTTAAATAGGTATAATTTCCATCATTATCAAATGCTACAAAAGCATCGGCAATTCTTTCAAAAACCAAATTAAGTTCTGCGGCCCTAAGGTTTACCTGTTCCTGTAAATTTTCTGATAGGTGTTTTAAATCATTTTCCAGTTTTACTCTTGGGGTAATATTTCTTACTACACAAATGTAACCTGCCTTCATGCCATTGGCGGTTTTTACTGCTGTTTTACTTATATCAACATTTATAGGCACGCCATTTTTTTGATACTGCAGCGTTTCACCTTTCCATTCATCGCTCACAAGCATTTGCTCATTTAATTTATCTGTATCGTGTTCCTCTATATTAAATAAATTTAAAAGAGATTTTCCTATTGCTTCCTGTGCACTATAGCCGTATAGATTTTCTGCATGAACATTCCAGTCGGTTATTTTATAACTATTATCGGCTGTAATAATAGCGTCATTAATATTTTGCAACAGCGTGGAATTGTAAAGTAGTACCTTGTTTATATTTTCTCCTTTTTTTATATTCCCTTTTGTAAACAAGTAGGCAAATAAAATACTTGCAACAAATAAAACAGCCAACAGTAAATAAAGAATAACCTGCTCCGTATTTGCCTTCTGCCTTTTTTCTGAAGTAGTTTTAAAAACAGCTATCGCATCTTTTTCAAGGCGTCCGGTTAAATTTATTATAGAGTCTATTTGTTTGTTACCATTGCTTTCAAAAAAAGGAATTTCTGCCAGGCTACTGTCTTTGTATCTCTTTATATCCAATATTGTATTGTTGTTTGTTATGTGGCGGGCCGCTATATTTGCCAGCAGCAAAACATCGTCTTTTTTGTAATTGTATTTAAAAGAGTAATCCAGCAGCTCATTTTTGTTGGCTTTTATTTTTGCTGAAACCTCTTCATATTCTTTTAAATAATTTTCGTTGCCGCTCTGGAAATAAGCATCTTTCAGATGTTCTAAATGCTCAACATTTAATTGAATTGCTTCTATATTTTTTATCATACGCAGCACCACTGTTTCTTTGTTAGAAGTAGCGATGGTACTGCGCATATTTATAAAAGCAACGAGCAGCACCGCAACAAGCAGTACTACAGATACCAACAGCGCATATTTTATTTTTTTTAGAAAATCCATTGAAGCCATTGGTTATTTTTATAAATATTTACACTCAATAAAATTAGAATTGACCGCAGTATAAAAATAAATTAATTAAATTAAATTAACAGGTATTAAATACTGCTCATATATTCCATAGATTTGTCTTTATATAAAGCATTTACACATGAAAAAGTTTTTACTTATTGATGATCATTTGGTAGTAAGATCGGGCATTAAACTGTTGCTTACTGATATGTATAAAGATGCAGAAATTAGCGAGGCAGAAGATGGTGACAGCGCTATGAAACTTTTAAAAGAAGATACGTATGACCTTATTACAATGGACGTGCAAATGCCAAATACAGACAGTTTTGCACTGATGGAATACGTAAAAAAAGAAATTCCAAAAGCTAAAGTGTTGATGTTTTCTATGAGCCCCGAAAGCATCTATGCTATCCGTTTTATAAAAGCGGGGGCCAAAGGCTTTATAAGCAAATCTGCACCCTTAGAAGAAATGAAAATTGCCATTGACAAGGTAATGAACGATAAAAAATATTTTAGCGAAGAAGTGCTGATGGAACTGACAGAAGGCGATGGAAACGGCAGCAGCAACTTGTTTGATTCGCTATCGCCACGTGAGTTTGAAATCGTACAGATGTTGTTGAACGGAAAAACAATTAGTCATATAGCAGCCGACCTCTCACTGGGCCTATCAACGGTCGGTACACACAAGGGACGCATTTTTCAAAAACTAAAGGTTGCAAACCTGCTGGAGCTTAAGGAACTTGCCAATTCTTACCTATAAAAAGAGTGCCTTAAAAATGACCTGCAAAAGCCGTTCTAAACAAAAATAATGGAGCCAATACGACAAGTAAATGTTACCCGATACGTAACACCATTGCGGGAGGGTGGCTCTATGCCTGCAATTGCAGAAGCTGATGATGAATTTTTATATGTAGTAAAATTTAGAGGAGCCGGGCAGGGGCCAAAGGCTTTAATTGCAGAATTAATAAGCGGTGAAATAGCAAGAGCATTGCATTTACGCATACCTGAAATTGTATTTGCAAATTTAAACGAAGCCTTTGGCAGAACAGAGGGAGATGAAGAAATTCAGGATCTGTTGCGTTCAAGCGAGGGACAAAACCTTGCATTGCATTATTTATCAGGAGCAATTACCTACGACCCTACTGTAACTGTAATAGGTGCGCTACTGGCATCTAAAATTGTGTGGTTAGATTGTTTTATTACAAATGTAGACCGCACAGTACGCAACACAAATATGCTGTTGTGGCAAAAAGAATTGTGGTTGATAGATCATGGTGCTTCCTTATATTTTCACCACTCGTGGCAAGATGTAACTGCACAGGCAATTAAACCATTCACCTATGCAAAAGACCATGTTTTACTGCCATTGGCAACAGAATTAAAAATAGTTAATGAACTTTTTAGCAGTTTGCTAAATCCACAGTTATTAAAAGATATTGTAGCAATGGTGCCGGACGAATGGCTGTTGAAGGACTCGCCATTTGAAACTGTGGATGAACACAAAGATGCCTATACCAATTTTTTGATAACGAGGCTGGCCCATGCAGATATATTTGTAAACGAAGCAATACATGCAAGAGAGACAGTTATATGAGTACGCAGTTATTAGAGTAATGCCACGTGTAGAAAGAGAAGAATTTTTAAACGTGGGTGTGGTACTGTATTGCAAGTCAAAAAAATATTTAGAGGCACTTTACGTAGTGGACGAGCAACGATTGAGTGCATTTTGCAATACCTGCGATGCTGCTGAAATAGAAAGTTATTTAATTGCGTTTAAAAAAATCTGCATGGGTAACGGTGACGCCGGCCCCATTAGTTTATTACAACCGGCAGCACGTTTTCGCTGGCTCACTGCCACTCGCAGTACGGTTGTACAAACCTCTAAAACCCACCCAGGAATGTGCATGGACCCCGCAGATATGCTGCAAAAATTATTTAAAGACCTTGTCGAATGACCTGACCAATATTTTTGTTTTGATCGTTGGGTTGCATCTCTATTTTATTGAAAATTATTATAGTAACATTAAAGAAAATTTTACTACTCTTGTAGTACCATTATGAACTTAAAGGAACTAGCCAAAGAACTAAACTTATCTATTTCATCTGTTTCAAGAGCACTTAGAGATAGCAGAGAGATAAGCCCATCTACCAAAAAAATCGTTTTGGCAAAAGCCAAAGAGCTAAACTACCATGCAAACCCTTTTGCCAGTAATCTCCGCCGCCAAAAAAGCAAAACCATTGCTGTAGTTATTCCTGAAATTGCAAATAACTTTTTTTCATTAGCCATTAACGGTGCAGAATCTTATGCGCAGAAAAAAGGTTACCATGTACTCATTTATCAAACCCACGAAGAGTTGCAGCAGGAACTGTCCATTTCGAAGCATCTGCAAAATGGCCGGGTCGATGGCATTTTAATTTCACTCTCCTGCCAAACTGCAAACACCGATCATTTAAAAGAAATAAAAAATATGGGCATACCGCTCGTCTTTTTTGATAGAGTTGCAGAAAACATAAATGCGCCAAAAATAACTACTAACGATTATGAAAGTGGCTTTGAAGCTACCGAACATTTAATTGCAAATGGATGTAAAAAAATTGCCTTCCTTTCTATATCCAACAAGCTATCTATTGCAAACAAACGAATGAACGGCTATCTTGATGCAGCAAAAAAACATGCCGTTATGGTTGATGAAGCACATATCGTAATGTGCGATACTGACAGGGAAGCAAATAAAATTTTAATAAAAAATTTATTACTTCAACCTAACAGACCAGATGCCATTTTTGCCTGTGTAGAAGAGCTTGCCGTTTTCACATATGTAATATGTCAGGAATTAAAGCTCAATATTCCAAAAGATATTAAAATCATAAGTTTTTCAAATTTACAAACGGCAGCTATTTTAAACCCATCGCTTACAACTATAACACAGCCCGCATATAACATTGGTAGGGAGGCTGCCTCGGTACTTTTTCAATTAATGGAAAATAAGGGAACGCCACAGCGCTTTAGTGATGTAGTACTCAATTCTGAATTGATTGTAAGAAATTCAACAAAAATGGCGTAGCTTTTTTAAAGACATATTAAGATAACAAATATCCTTAATTTGCAAAGATGAACGCATGGCCTGAGTTTATTTTTCCCAGCCAAAAAGGTTTTAAGGGTAATTTGCTGGATGATTATCTGGCAGCAGGTTATTACAGAATGCAACACTTGTTATTTACAACACACCACACCCAATTAGGTAATACGCAAAAGGCGCAGCCTGTTTTTTGGCTTCGCATTCCTGTTAAAAATATAATTGAACACCATGCAGCAAACGCCATCAGAAAAAGATGCAATGGCTTTACAGTAATTTCTACCAAAGCAAAAATAAACAAGGAAATTAATGACCTATATAACTGCTACATAAAAAGTATTGATTTTGAAGCCGCCGAAAGTTGCAAAACCTACCTGCACGATCCCTACATCGAAAACCCCTTTCATGCAAAAATGCTGCAAATAAAAGACGGTAAAGTTTTAATAGCTGCCGGTTATTTTGATGTGGGGCAAATGAGCATGGCAGGAATTCTAAATTTCTACCATCCCGCCTATAAAAAATACAGCCTTGGTAAATACTTAATGTTGAAAAAGCTCGATTATGCACGAGAGAATAATATAGAATTTTATTACACCGGCTATATCAGCACAGAAACCAACAAATTCGATTATAAACTTTTCCCCGATAGAAAGACCATAGAAGTTTTTTTGCCGATGGAAAAAATATGGGTACCCTTTCAGCAAATGGGTAAAGTAAAACTGGCTGAGTATTTTGAAAAAAATATTAAATGAAGAAGGTGCATTACGAAAACCACGTTAAAAATTGGATTACCTTCTAAATATTAATTACCGGATGCCTTGGGGTATAGTAAATTAAATGCATTTAAAACAGCCTGGTGCATAATGGTTGCATGGTTTTCTGCCGGCAGGTAATCAAAAATTACTTTTACCAATTTATTCTTAGGTTCATTAATTTTTTCTACCAACAAATTAGCATCTACTTCCATTACTCTAGGTATTTTGGTGGGCGTTAATCCTTCTTTACCAACGCCAATATAAATGTCTGTTTGCTTTTTAATTGGAGGAGATGAAAGTGACGATTGCACCGTTAGCAACGAGCCATTGTCCCACCACAAGCTTGGACTAACGATAATATATCTGTTAAAAAGTGTCGGCTTTTTAAATAAAATTTCCGTTGCCAAGAGCCCGCCTAGAGATTGACCTATAATGGTTTTGTCAGTGTTAGTATTGTACTTTTTATTTATAAAAGGTTGCAGTTCTTTTTCAATAAATGAAATGAATTTATCTGAGTGGCCTGTTGTGGGATAACGCTTTTTATCTTCATTAATGGTTGTAGGAAAAGTAAAGTCTCGCCTTCTATCAACTGTGGCAATGCCAACCACAATTGATTTAGGCACCTGGTTAATCCATTCAAAACTGTTGAATTGCACCAACCCAACTATATGAATAAAATCTTCGTCTGCAGATCCGTCCAACAAATATATTACCGGGTACTTTGTTGTATCATTTTGCTTGTAACCTTCAGGTAAATAGATATTTAATTTCCTTTTTTCCGCAAGTTCTTTGGATTCAATTTCATCAATGACACCGAGGATAAAAGGCTTGGGTGTTGTCATTTGTTCAGCACCAGCATTTTGCCCAAAACAAATAGCTGCTGAAAAACTGAACAGTAGTGTGATAATAATATTTTTCATAATTAAGTTCTTTAGAGTGCTATCGAAGGACACAAATTATGATTTGTGAAGCGGTTATTGCTTTGTTACAAATACGTTGCTGCTATTTGCAATGTTTTCCGCTCGTTAGCAGCATGTTTCTTTTTAAAACGACACAGCTTAATCACAAATTTTCTCTTACGTTACAGCTCAAGGAAATGGCAAGGTTTTACTTCTTATATTTATCGAGGTCAACTTTTAATTTTTGGTTAACATCGATTTTGGGTCCGCTAAAAACAAAAATGGTTGTTCTGTATTCTCGGGCCAGAGCATTTGTAATTGAGTCTGCTGTGTAGCCCTTTTCAAAAAAAGCACCTGTTTCTTTTAGTTCTTCACTGTTAGCATCAAACTCTTTTACCCTAATAAAATTTTCAATGTTAAAGCTAAGGTCAAACCAATTAATATAGTCAGCATTAAATGAAACAGCTTTAATATTTCTATTTTCTGTGTAATAATTAATTGCTCCTGCCTGTCCATAATTATCACACACAATAATGGTTTTTTCTTTGTTCGGTAATGTATTATAAACCGCTTCAACTTTTTTTGCTAATTCTTTCCACCCAAGCATGTCGGCAAAGTCTTGCGGTAACAAATGGTCTTTCCCTTCTTCCCAACGCAACATCCCAAGCTCTTTGTATTTGTTTTTATTGTTAACGTAATAGTAAGGAGTATGAATTGAAAAAACCAACTCAAATAAAAATATATAAAATAAAACCGGCACTGCTATTACAATTGGGCGAAGATATTTTCTCCAGCCGACAGATAAAATTTCACCTAAAAAAACTGCACCAAACGAAATATAAATTGGGTATAAGCCAATTGCATAATAGCCTTTGGCCTTAAAATATAAAAAAACTGCCAGCGTGAACAAGAATGCCAAAAAAAACCACTTATATTTTTGAAATGGCTTATAAAATACAAGTGCATATAATGAGGCTGCTATAACCGGTAATGCTCCAATAAAGTATAATAGCTGTTCTTTAAGAAAGTCACTTCGGTTAACATTTACCAACTGTGTATCTGCCAATTCTTTCAGATGCGCAAAAACAGGAAAGTCGTTTTGATATTGCCATATTAAGTTGGGCAAAACGAGCAACAGACTGAATATTATGGCTAAATAAGATTCTTTTTTGGTAAAAACTTTGCGCAGATCTGTAAGTAAAACAGCAGGAAAAATTCCAATAATTAAAAAGATGATATTGTATTTATTTAAAAAGCCGATAGCAAATACAAAGCCCGCAACAAAAAGCCATATAACATTTTCAGACTTAATATATTTAATTAGAACGAAATAAAAAGTGGTCCAGCAAAGCACATCAAAAGAATTGGGTTGCAGCAAAAAGTTTATACGAACCAGAGCCGAAAATAAAATACTTGTAGCACCTAATACAAGTGCAAACAAATTGCCGTTTAATGTTGAAATAGTTTTCCAAACAACAACTATTGTTAAGGCGCCAAACAAAGCCGGAAAAAATTTTACCCAAAAAATACCGTTGCCTAGTAGTTTTATCATAAAAGAAATCCACGATGTAAAAGGTGGGACAGATTGAAACCCCCAGGCGAGATGATCAGCTTGGTCAAGGTGTAAATACTCATCTCTGTGCAGATCGTATTGAGCATTGAATAAGAAGTATTGCAAAAAAAACTTTGCAACAATAAATCCAATTAAAATCAATGTTTTCTTTGTCATTAAAACAGCATTTTAAATTACTGTTAACGAACGTCGGTAGAAAATAGCATCTTTCAAATATACAGATGATGTCACCCTAAAGCTTTTCTTGTTTGTAAGGAAAGTGACGAACGTAAAACAAAAATGTACCTACAACTTTTGTTGATTGCCATAATTCATTTTTAATTGTTCGACAAAGTGAAATAAATATTTCACAAACAATCAACTATTAAAAAAATCTATCTAGCAACAGGCACCAATTTAAATACATAACCAGGGTTTTCCACCGCTACATAAATATAGCCATCGGGGCCCATTCTAACATCTCTCATTCTGCCGATGTTTTTTAACAACATCTCTTCACTCACAATTTTACCATCTTTAATTTTGCAGCGGTTTAAATAATTAAAACGCAGTGAGCCCACCAACAAATCACCTTCCCAGCCTTTGTATTTACTGCCTTCTACAAAAGCTGTTCCGCTCGGTGCAATGGATGGTATCCAATAAAGCAGCGGCTGCTCCATACCAGGCAAAGCAGTTTTATCGGTAATAATTTTACCGTCGTAATTTATGCCGTACGATATTGCTGGCCATCCATAATTTTTGCTTGGTTCAATTATATTTACTTCGTCGCCTCCTCTTGGCCCATGCTCTGTTTCCCAAATTTTCCCTGTAGCATTGTTCATTGTAAGCCCTTGTGGATTGCGGTTTCCATAACTGTAGATCGTTTTTTTAGCCGTATTTGATTGAGCAAAAGGATTGTCTGCGGGTATGCCACCATCATCTGTAATGCGGTGTATTTTACCAAGGTCGTTGGCAGTAGACTGTGGATTTTGTTTTTCATTTCCTCTTTCGCCTACCGAAAAATAAAGCATCCCATCTTTACCAAAAACCATTCTGCAGCCATAATGGTGGCGGGTAGTTGCGTAAGGCAATGCCTCAAAAATTATTTTGGCGTTAGTAAGTTCGTTGTTTATCAAGGTTGCTTTTAAGATAGCGGTGGTGGCAAGTCTTCTATCATCGTCTTTTGCTTTTGAGTAAGAGAGGTAAACAATATTGTTCTTTTTAAATTGTGGATGAACAACCACATCCAACAAACCGCCCTGCCCCTCATCCACAACCGCGGGCACGCCAGTAACAAGCTGCCTTGTTTTGTCGCCATAAATATGGTGCAGTTTGCCAGATTTTTCTGTTACCAGCATTTCATTGTTGGGCAAAAAAGCCACCGCCCATGGAATGGTCAAACCTTTTACAACGGTATCTAATTTTACATTTTGCTCTTCTGTAACAAATAAATTTTCTTTAGGTGTCTCATTAAAGTCGTAACGTTTTCTGTTTTTTATTCCCGCCAAAATATAATCAGCCAATGCATAAATCTCTTTGCTTTTAAACGCCGAATCAAAAGCGGGCATACCACCGTTTTTATACCCATATTTAATTCCTTTAAAAAGATCTTCTCTGCCATTGCCATATTTCCAGTCCCTATCTACAAAGGCGTCTAATTTTTCACCGTGGCACCCTGCGCAATAACTTTTATAATTTTTTTCTACCTCATCAGTTGTTAAGGTGGTAGTGGTGGCAGCATCACTTTGCAAAGTAGGTGTTGCGTTTTTTTGTATACAACTTAATGCAACAGTAAAAATAATTGCGGTGGAAAATATTGACTTAAGCATTGTTTTTATTTCAATTAATTGGCTAATTTTTAAAGTTATTAATTTAATTTTTAAATGCCTGCTTGGGTTAAAATGATTTTGTATGTTTTCTTGTTCGTACTAGTGTAAGCAGGCCTCAACTATAATGAACGTAAGTAGCAATCAATACTTTATTTTAAACTCCTCTAAATTTGGAAGGAATTGTTTTTGTCTTTTCAACTCATGGTCATAAATTGTTTTGCCCAACAACTTCATAAAGGGATAGCCAATGGTTTCAAAATCATATTTATTATCGTTAAATATCCCGTCTTTGTTGGAGAGAATCGTTGCGCTCAACATAAATTCTACATGGTTTTCAAAATCTACAAAATAAGCTACATCCGTTAAAAAACCGTATGCCAATCCTATTTTATTAAAGCAACGAATGTTGTTGTAGGAAGGTGTTGTTGCTAACCCTTCCATTAAAAATTTCACATCTCTGTCAGGGTTTTCCTGTTGAGAATATTTGTGTATCAATCCTTCTCGCGGAAATGCACTCATTGACCGTAACAAAAATTGTCTATCATTTTCAGCCATTATAAACGTTGACGATTTGTTTACCGAAGGGAAGATGATGGACTGAAGCATCTTTGTTAGATCAGCCAATTGCACTTTGTTTTTGTACGTAAAATCAAATGGTGCATCTATGAGTTTACCATCGTTAAAATATCCTTTACCTAATCTAATTACTGGTTCGTGATATGTTGCTTTGCTTATTTGCGCAGGATGGTTATATAATACATTGCCCTTGCTATCAATGAATTTAATGGCATTGGTCTGCCTGTTTTGTGCATCTGTTAATGCTACACTTAATCTATGCCGAATAGTTACATCATTACATCCTTTACTTTGCAATTTTTGCTGAATTTCTTCGGGCCCTACAAATTCATACAAACGATTGAACGCTTCGTTATCGCTTACTAAAAATATTTCTTCAACGTATTTAGCAATACTTCCCAAAGTGTCAAAAGCATAAAACGGTGGTTGCCCATTAATAGAAGCCTCGGTAATGGTTATTGTGTTTCTGTCAATTTGTAGTTTTTTTAGCGCTGCCAGTTTTTCTAATGCTAAAAATGCTACAGGCATTTTTACGGTACTTGCAGGGTAGAAATATCGGTTTGGGTCAACATTAAAATCATGAGTTGTAAAACTGGGTACATTATTTTTATCCCTATCTATTTTTGTATAAATAACCTGAATGTTTAAACTATCTTTTTCCTTTATAAAATCCTGCAGCGAAACATTTGTTTTAAAAAGGCTATCCAAAAATTGATCGTGCATATTATTAGTTTTGGCTGTTTGCTTAGTAGCATTGCAGGCAGTAAATAACACCGTTAACGATATTGCCGTGTACTTTTTAAATGAGGATATGTTCAATTTTATTAATTTCATTTAAGGCATATTTGGGTGTTGATGAAGATATAATTTATTAGTTACACATGCCCCGGCTCGTGACTAGCGAATAGGAAAAGTAAAATAAAATTCTTAGTAAGCTAAACCCTACAGAAATTATCTCAGTTTATAAATATGGATCAACAGATAACTTGATCATAGCAATAAGTTCTTTGTCCATAAATTTATAATCGTCTTCAATGTCAAGTACCATCAAGGTTTTATTTATTATTTCATTTGGAAACTTATCTTCTATTCTTTGTTTGTGTTTTCTCTCCATCACAAAAATGATATCCGCCCATAATATATGCTTAGCAGTTACCCTAACTTTTGCAGAAGGCGCAGTCCCTGCAGATTTAAATGTATGTTCCTGACTGTTTTTATAGATCGCTTCTGCGGTAGGGCTTCTCCAGATATTTCTACTGCACACAAATAGTATATTCATTTCTTTATCGAAGATAATCTCAGCTGTATTATGTTTGGGCAGCTAATTATTTATCATTCGCCAATACTTTAAAGTATTTTCAAACGTTTTTTAAACTAGTATAACAATTATAATTCTTAAAAAGTTATACCTTTTCCTAAAGCAACGATCAATGAAATTTCTTTTTCTTCTATTAATATTTCCGTTTTATTTGGCTGCGCAGCCCGTTACCGTATCACCTAAACAAATTATCGGTTTATGGACAGGTTATATTACCACGCAGGAATTAAAGGTACCTTATGAACTTATTTTCAGCGAGGAGAACGGTAAAATAACAGGTTGGTCATACACCACTTTCTCTGTGCGGGGTTCAGAAATAGTTACGATGAAAAAACTGGTTGTAAGCCTCACTGGGCCTGTTGTTACAGAAGATGATGATAATGTTTACAACAATTTTCCACAAAAGCAACTACAAAAAATTATACAGGTAAATACATTAACGCTGGAGGAAGGTGCTGCATCTTCCAGGCTTACCGGCACATTCCAAACCACAACACCCCGTGCTTTAAAGCCTGCAAAGGGTACCGTTTTTTTGGAAAAGAAGAACACGCCTGACAGCTCGAGGCTTATAGCTAAAATGGATGAACTGGATATTACACGCACCCTTTCTTTTTCTTTGAAAACACCCAGTGTGACGGCGACGGATGCTGCTTCAGTGGCCGTGAATGAAAAGCCTGTCAAGGAAAAAATTGTCCTGCCCCCTGTAAGTCTTCAGATCCCGGACATAGATACTGTACAAATTGTTGATGTTGCGCTGCTTAATAAACCGGCGCCTATAAAAGCTACGGGTATAATTCCCACAGCTTCTAAAACGATTACGCCTGCAATAACAAAAAAGCAAACGGCTGCAATAGTGATGGCTCCTATAAAACCTGCAGTTGTTGTTTCTGAAAAAGGATTCACCAAAATTATCCCGCCAATTACACCCGCAAAGCCCCGTACAGATGCAGTTGTTGCCAAACCCGCACCACCTGCTCCTGCTGTAGCGAAGGTTAAAATAGTTGTACCTGTTGTCAAAACAATACCTCCGCCGGTTGCAGTGGTAAAACCTGTACCAAAGAATTTGCAGGATAACATTGCGGTAGCTCCCGCCATCGATCTTAAAAATAGAAAAATAGAAATAATTGACCAGCTTACTATAGTGTCAGACAGCCTGCAGTTTACTTTGTACGATAACGGTGAGGTAGATGGCGATACGGTAAGCATAATACTGAACGGTAAAACCATTGTATCCCGCCAGGGATTAAGCACCATTCCCTTTACCAAAACCATTTACCTCACACCAGATTTGGGAGATTCAGTTCAGCTAATAATGTATGCAGAAAACCTCGGAACCATAGCCCCGAATACAGGGCTGATGATTCTTAATTTTGATAAGAAAAGAAGGGAAGTAAGATTCTCCGGTGACCTCAGTAAAAATGCGGCCATCACTTTGCGTAGAAAAGAAAAGGAATAGGTTTTGTGAAAATGAAGTGATGAACTATTTAGTTTTAAGGTCATTTCATGCGGTTTTAATCGCTTGGCTCGGATATTGCCTTAAAAAAGGCAAATCTATTCACCAAAAAAAATTACACCATGTTAAAAGAACTATTTGACCTCGTGAGGGGGCAGGCAAAAGAATCAGTTGTAGATAATCCTGATGTGCCGAATGAACACAACGATGCAGTTGTAGCTGAGGCTACAAACAGTATAGCTTCTGGCTTGCGCAATGTAGTAGCAGGCGGCGGTATACAGAGCCTCTTATCCATGTTTGGCGGCGGTAATAGCAGCAAGCAGGGGCTGTTGAGTAATCCCATTGTATCTATGATAATGGGGAGTTTTGCAGGTAAGCTTATGAATAAATTCGGGCTTAATAACAACCAGGCAAACAGTTTATCAGGCAACCTTATCCCTAATGTATTGGGCAGTCTCATAAACAAAACGAATGATTCTGGTGATTCAGGTTTTTCCTTGGAAAAACTGATAGGTTCTATTACCGGTAGCGACAGCGCAAGCGGCAGTAATGAGCAAAGCTCAGGTGGTGGCTTGGGCGATATGTTGAAACAACTTACCGGCGGCGGTCAAACTAGTGCCGATGGTGGCATTATGGATATTGTGAAACAATTGGCAGGTGGCGCGCAACAACAGCAGCAAAGAAATGGCGGCGGTGGCCTTCTGGATCTTATAAAAGGATTTACAGGATAGACTCCGAATTTGATTATGAAAAATCTGCTTCAATTCTTGAAGCAGATTTTTTTATGTATAGTTCCTTCACCTTGATTCTTAGCACAGGTAACAAACATATTTAAATCTGTTGGGTGGTGCCATAAACTACTAAGGAACATATTAGCCGGAAAATATTTTTACAAATAGTCGCACAGAACTTTACGCACAAAACCTTTTCCCTGTTTCTGTGCCAGAAGGAAAACCGAGGGCAAGGGCATTTATTTATTAAAACCCACAGTAATAATCATACCCTCTTTCGTACCAGTAATCTTTCGGGCGCTCATCAGAAAAAGATAGTGTGCCTATTCTTTTTAGATGCTTCACCCCATATTTCACGGGAATAATAAGCCGTAATGGATAACCTTGGTTTAGCGGCAATGGAGCACCATTCATTTCATAACAAAGTATTGTTTGCGGGTGCATCATGCTTTTCATATCTACCCCTACATAGTATTTATTATTAGGTGTAATAAGCCCCGCATAATGCAGTCCACTTGCTGCGGTCAATCCATATTTATTTATAAAATCGTTAAAGCGCACCCCTCCCCAATGTGTTACCTGGTCCCAACCTTCAATACATTTAAAATCAAAAATAATTTCTGTTTTGGGTAGTGCTTTAATTTCTGCCATGCTTATAAGCAACGTATCGCCGGGTGCTTTTACCACATGTAGTTTCCAGTTCGCTGTGTCTGCATTGTCTTCAAGACCGGCACTGCCATTTACCCTTACCTTAGGAGCAGCCATCGCCTTACTATATGATTTTGTATAACGGTCGTTGTTAAAAAAACCCAAAGCTATTCTTTCATTTAAATTAAGCACGGAGCGCAATGGCCTCAAAGCTGAATTTTCCATAGGCTGCTGGTGAAGCCATTTCCATGCAAATAGGCAGCCAGCAATAAAAATAAAAAAGACAACAAATGCAACAAGCGTTTTATTGCGTATCGTTTTTTCGCTCATTAATATTTCAGGCTTGTACATCATCACTGTTATTTTTTATAGATGAATCATGTTCCATTTCAATATTTTGATTGGTAGCAAGGTGTAGATTTTTATCTTCTTTAATTACTTCAAACCCTGTAATCATACTCCTAAAATTGTTCCACCCCGCAAGTATTACCTGTAATACATGTACGATGAAAAACAATACAAATAACATGGTGATGGTAAAATGCTCTATGCGTGCCCATTCATAGCCACCAAGTATATAGCAAAGCCAATTTAAATTAACAGGTTTATAAATAGCAAGCCCAGTTAGCAACATGCCAAAACCCATTACGATCACGCCTGTGTATGCCATGCGTTGCGCTGCATTGTATTTTTTTTGTGGTGGTAGTCCTTTGCGTATGTGCAGGTCGTGCAAGATTACCTGCCAAGATTCTTTCATAGAATTTTTAGTAGGAAAAATTAATTTATACTCTTTTGAAAACAGCAGGTAAAAAAAATAAATTATTCCATTTATGGCAAAAAACCACATAAAGAAAAAATGCAGATTCATCCCTTCTGCCAGCCTAAAGGGAATATTTAATGCTTTATTAAATGAAGTAGGAAAAAATTTGAGAATTGTTTTATCGTTCCATCCAATTTTGTAAACATCGTTGGCCCAATAAATAAGCATACCACTCCAAATCATAACAGTGAGTATTGGAAAATTTATCCAGTGTAGCCATCGAATGGCTAGCGGATGCTTATTAATTGTTTTCTTCATTAAAATAATTTGTTATAAAGTTTACATTATTAATTAGATAAAAACAATAGTTGTAAAAAATTTAATATTGGAAACATGCTTACAATAATTACTTCGCAGAAACATGTCGGCCCTTGCCACTTGCTGCGTCAATATTTTCATAGCCTCGCTTCACACTAACTCCAGCCAACACCAACACATCAATTTTTTCTC
>JBBREY010000054.1:0-18128 GCA_038225275.1 Chitinophagales bacterium
GTTATGAGATCGTGCAATAATTTTATCAGCAATAACTAACACTGCGCCAATGGGCACTTCTTCTTTTTCGAATGCAATTGCTGCTTCTCTAAGTGCCAAACGCATATAATGTTCATCGTTCATAGTTAGTTTGCTTAACTTTAAAACTCAAATTTAGTTTAAATGAATACAAGTGTGCAGACAACAAAAATGCGCTCCTATTTTGAAACGGGCGCAACGAAACCATACAACTTTAGAATAGAACAGTTACAAAAATTAAAAGCTTGCGTTCAAAAATATGAAATAGAAATATTTGAGGCGCTGCATAAAGACTTGCATAAAAGCAAAGAAGAGTGCTGGATAACGGAGAACGGTTTTTTCCTTTCGGAAATTGGTGTTGCAATAAAAAAATTAAGTGGTTGGATGAAGCCTGAAAAAGTTGGGACTAATCTGCTAAATATTCCTTCGAGTAGTTATATAATGCCCGAACCTTTAGGTGTGGTATTAATTATAAGCCCCTGGAATTATCCTTTTCAACTATTACTTACGCCACTTATTGGAGCTATTGCCGCAGGCAATTGTGTGGTGCTTAAACCGTCGGAACTTGCGCCTGCGACAGCTGCAATTATGAAGATTATTATAGCAGAAACGTTTGACCCATCATATATATATTATGCCGAAGGAGATGGTGCTACTGTGGTGCCTGAATTGATGAATAATTTTATTTTTGATCATGTTTTTTATACAGGTAGTACTGCCGTTGGTAAAAGTGTTTACGAACTTGCAGCAAAAAACTTAGTGCCTGTAACTTTAGAGTTGGGTGGTAAAAGCCCTTGTATTGTTGAAGCGGATGCTGATATAAAAACGGCAGCAAAACGCATAGCTATGCCAAAATTTAGTAATGCAGGCCAAATGTGTGTAGCGCCAGATTATTTGCTTGTACATCATTCTATAAAAGATGAATTGGTGAATGAGCTGAAAAAAGTAATTCATAATTTTTTTGGTGATGATGCGCAAAAAAGTGAATTTTTTGGAAGAATAATTAACGAAAAACAATTTACCAGACTTGAAAAATATTTAAGTAGTGGGAAGCTTTTAACAGGCGGAAAAATAGATAAAGCTGATCTTTTTATTGAACCTACTTTGCTTGAAATAAGTGATGTAAATGAATCTGTAATGCAGGAAGAAATTTTTGGACCTATATTACCAATAGTTACTTTTACAGAAATGAGCGAGGCTTTAAATATTATTAAGCAAAATAAAAATCCATTGGCAATGTATGTATTTACATCGTCAGCCGAAAAGGAAAACCAGTGGTTAAATGCAGTTCCATTTGGCGGTGGCTGTATTAACAATGCAAGCCTTCACCTAACGAACCATAAATTACCCTTTGGTGGTAGAGGTGCAAGTGGCATGGGCAATTATCATGGCAAGTTTAGTTTTGATACTTTCAGTCATAAAAAAGCGGTGATGAAAACACCGACATGGCTTGATCTTGCAATTAAATATCCACCTTATACAGGCAAATTGAATTTATTTAAAAAAGCCATTAACTAACATGACAGCAAAGCAACATTTTTTAAAATTCGTCTATCCGGTATTCGCATTATTTACCAGAATATTTAAAATAAACAAAGGGATTTTTGCATCAGACAAACCCGCTGCTCAGTCTTTTTATTCACTAGACGCTACCCTAAACCATGGTGACGAATTTAATTTTTCGCAATTAAAAAATAAAAAGGTTTTGATAGTAAACACAGCATCAGATTGTGGTTATACAGCTCAGTATGAAGAACTGGAAAAACTATATAATTTGAAAAAAGAAAACTTAGAAATACTAGCTTTCCCTGCAAATGATTTTCAGAAGCAGGAAAGTAAGGATGACCATGCAATAGCAGAGTTTTGCAAGACTAATTATGGCATAAGTTTTCCGTTGATGAAGAAAAGTAAAGTTGTAATTCATTCTACCCAAAATAAAGTTTATGACTGGCTTACAGATAAAGAGAAAAATGGCTGGAACAGCAACGAGCCAAGCTGGAATTTTTGTAAATATCTGGTAAACGAAGAAGGTAATCTCACGCATTTTTTTGAATCATCTGAGGCACCAATGGGAAAAAATATATTGGCAGCCTTAGAGGTATAAACGGTATTGAATGTTTACAAAAACAGACATTGAACAATATTTTGCCATTTTTAAAAGCGAGCAATTATTCTTAATAATATTAGGAGCCGCAGCGCTAATTGTAGCGCTTGTATTTTTCGTAGTCTTAAAAACTCAATGTTATAAAGGCTTTGCGCTCCCTCTTGCTGTATTTGCCGTATTAAATATGGGCGCAGGATTTTCAAACTATAAAAAAGCTGACACTTTAAAAATTAGAAGTGTTTACAATTATGATTTGCATCCTGAGCTTTTACGAACAAAAGAATTGCCACGCATAAAAGAAATGAACCAAAATTTTACAGTGCTTATCTATGTAAATATCTCCATCATCTTTGCAGCAGCTTTTATATTTTTTTACTTCAAGAAAAAGGAAGGAAATGAATATTACATGGGCGTTGCCGCATCACTGTTTCTGGTGGCTGTATTAAGTGTCGCTATGTATTCTATTATGAAAAATAAAAGTACGGGTTACGAAAGCGGCATAATGGATTACACGAAGTCAATTATTGTAAAATAAATTATTCTTTTAGTCTTCTAATTTTTTTAAGTTCTTCTATATCTAACAAATCCTTTGGCCTTCCTGTAAAAATTATTCGTTACTTATTTTTCTTTTATAATTGGTGAGGAAATAATTTTTGCCTTACCAATCATTTTTGAAATCCGAATAAGTTTTGTGAGAGTGTAAAATCTTTGTGTATATGTAGTATTTGCTGCAGCTTTTAATCTTGCAGTTTCAAATTCTTCCGCTGATTTATAAATTTCATAAGGCTTTGGTTGCATTTGTAAAATTAAAATTTTATCTGATAAGCTTTAGATAGGGATAGACTTTCCTAATATTTCGTTATTGAAAAAGGTAACAATGTTGATTTGCTTCGATTCGCTTTTAGCTACTAAGGTTGACAAAAGTTGAAAAACGATTTTCAGATGAAGGGCTGCTGGATGGGCAGTAGTAGCTGCCGCAATAATGATAGTTCCTTTATAATAAACTTTGTGGCGGCACTACTACAGACAGCCGGAACTAAGGCTGATTAATAACCAATGATGAGTGCCCCAACACCTACTATCTTGTATCTCAAATCTTGATTTTAAATATAACTACACAGGGCATTTCTCATGATAATTGATCAATTCAATTGGCGTGCGCTCAAAACTATAGTCTTTATAGTGCTCACTTACTTCGTCTAACACATCGCTAATATCTTCAGGCTCAGAAAGGGTTACGAGCTTCATGCGAAATTCTTTAATATTTGGCAAGCCTTTTAAATAATTAGTGTAATGCCTGCGCATTTCGTTGATGCCTACAATTTGTCCTTTCCATTTAATTGATTTATCAAGGTGCTTTTTGCAAACAGAAATGCGCTCTTCCAATGTTGGTGCCGGTAAAATTTCACCGGTATTTAAATAATGTTTTATTTCTCTAAAAATCCATGGATAACCAATGGCTGCACGGCCAATCATAATTCCATCAACACCGTAACGCTCTTTGTACAATTTTGCTTTTTGTGGTGAATCAATATCACCGTTTCCAAAGACCGGAATAGTTATGCGTGGATTGTTTTTTACTTTCGCAATGAGACTCCAATCTGCTTCGCCTTTGTACAACTGGCAACGTGTACGACCATGTATGGCAATTGCCTGCACGCCAATATCCTGCATGCGCTCCGCCACTTCTTCAATATTTTTTGTATTGTCATCCCACCCCAATCTTGTTTTAATTGTAACAGGTAATCGTGTGCCATTTATTACTGATTTAGTAAGTCGCACCATAAGATCTAAATCCTTCAAAACACCTGCACCCGCACCTTTGTTTACTACCTTTTTTACCGGACAGCCAAAATTTATATCAACTAGGTCTGGATTTACCGCATCGCAAATTCTTGCACTCATTTCCATTGCATCTTCATCGCCGCCAAATATTTGAATACCAAATGGACGTTCTTCCTCTTCAAAATCAAGTTTTTTCATGCTTTTCATGGCATCCCTTATTAACCCTTCGCTGCTAATGAATTCGCTGTACATCAAATCTGCACCATTGTCTTTACAAACGGCACGAAACGGTGGATCACTAACATCTTCCATAGGAGCCAACAGTAGCGGAAATTCTGGTAATTGTATTGAACCAATAGTAGGCATAGCTTTATTTGTATATTGCGGGCAAATTTACATTAAAAGTTTTTAAGGGATGGAATACAAAAGCGTTAAAGGTTTTGGAGGATGGGCTCAACTGGGATTTCTGTTTGCATTTTTAGGATTGGGGTTTATTCTTGCCGGTGGTGTACAGTTTATATTGACTATGCAAATTATGCCCGCAGGAAAAGTAGTAACCGACGCTGACGAAGTCATGAAAGCCATGCTGGCTCCCGAAAATGTTGGAATGGTTAGAACAATACAAGTGTTAGGAACATTTGCACTTTTATTTATTCCTGCCCTGCTATGGTCATTCGTTAGCAACGGTAAAAATATGTTTTGGCTTGGCTTTAATAAATATGTAAACGTCTTTCAATTACTGCTTGGCTTTATGCTGATTTTTACAGCCGCAATTGCTGCATCACCTTTGGCAGATTTAACAAAAGCGGTTGTTGCGCATTTTCCTCAGATAGACAAGATGGCCAACAACATGGAAATTTTATACAATAAGCAAGCTGCCGCACTATCTAACATTAGCAACTTGAAAGAATATATAATTGGGTTGTTTATTATGGCGTTTTTTCCGGCTATGTTTGAAGAAGTATTTTTTAGGGGTGCTCTACAAAATTTATTTACTAAATGGTGGCGCAGTCCTTTATTGGCCATCACTGTTACTGCTATTATTTTTAGTTTAATTCACATGTCTATTTATTTATTTTTAAGTAGAATGTTGTTGGGTTTCGTGCTGGGATTGATGTACCACCAAACCAAAAATATTTGGGTGAATATTGTAGCTCATTTTATAAATAATGGTATAGTTCTCACAACTATTTTTGTAATGAAAATGAAAAATCAGCCTGTGAATATGGACAAACTTGACCCAAGTGTTCATTGGAGTATTGGCCTAATAGGTATTTTAATTTTGGCTGGTTTTTTTGTAATACTCAATAAGTACTCAGCAAAGAACAGATTGAAAATCGAAGCGAAGGAAAATTTGTTGTTAGCGGAAGCTAATCCTTACAATAACATATCACACAATCAAAATAACTAAGAGTGGCACTCAACAAAGCAGTTTTTAAAACAAGGGCGCTAACGGCTTTGGTATTTGTATTGGTTATGTTGGCAGGGCTGTTAATTAATTTTTATACATTTCTATGCCTCTTTTTAATAATTATGGGCGGGTGTTTATATGAGTTTAGAAAAATAATTAAGCTTATAAAACCTACCAAATATTTTGGGTTATTGGCGCTTTCAATGCCCTACATCATTATTCCAATCTTAATGATGATTGAACTGGGTAAAAAAAATTATCAGAACGATTTAAGCCTCATTAATTATTCGCCTCTGCTACCAATAGCAATCATTTTATCGATATGGATAAACGATACCATGGCTTATTTGGTAGGTTCCTTTATAGGCAAAACACCCTTCTCTAAAATATCACCTAAAAAAACTTGGGAAGGTACAGGTGGCGGAGCAATACTTTGTTTAATTGTAATGGGTTTTATTACCTATTTTATTCCGGCTTTTAAAATTTTATCATTGTCACATTGGTTAGCAATTGCTGCAATCTGCGCAGTATTTGGTACACTAGGAGATTTGCTGGAGAGTAAAATAAAACGCTTAGCAAATATAAAAGATAGTGGATCTTTTATGCCAGGGCATGGTGGCTTTTTAGACAGGTTTGATTCGCTCCTTGTCGCTACACCTTTTGTGTGGCTGTACGTGCAGCTTTTCGTGAGATAATTAGTTAACTTCGCCCCCTCAAAATAAAACGCATTTCCATGACGGTACATAGAGAAGGTTACAAATCAATTGCCCTGGCGACGATAATTTTTATTGCCTTAAATATGATCTTCTTTTGGTTTTTTGGCACGACGCTACTTTGGCTTTGCATTGTGTTCTTTATTATCACGCTTGCATTAGTTCTTTTTGTAGTCTCCTTTTTTAGAATTCCTAGTCGTACATTAACCATTAGTAACGGACAGATAATTTCTCCTGCAGATGGAAAAGTCGTTGTAATTGAAGAAACGGTAGATAATGAATATTTTAAAAAGAAAATGCTGCAGGTTTCGGTATTTATGAGTCCATTAAATGTGCATGTAAACCGGAACCCAATTGATGGAGAAATTATTTATAACAAATATCACAAAGGTAAATATCTTGTTGCCTGGAACCCCAAATCTTCTACAGAAAACGAGCGCCATTCCGTAGTGATCAAAAATGGTAGTAATGAAATTTTAGTTAAACAAATTGCCGGAGCTGTTGCAAGGCGTATTGTTAACTACTTAGAAGTGGGTAGCAAAGTAAAACAAACAGAAGAGTATGGCTTTATAAAATTTGGTAGCCGAGTAGATCTATTATTGCCAATTGGTACAAAAATAAATGTCGGCTTAAATGAAGTTGTTTACGGCGGAGTTACTGTGCTTGCCACACTTTAACTTATAAAATAAATGATAGAAGTAAAATATATTTACATTTACTCTCAAATTAAAAAAACTAAACTTTTATAAAATGAAAAAAGTATTCTTATTAGCAACGGCAGGATTATTAATAGTAAGTGCTTCTTTTGCAGACGGAGGAAGAAAGAAGAAATGCAGCAATGGAAAGTCTTGCTGCAGCAAAGATAAAACTGCAAAATCTTGCAGTATGAATAAAGAGAACAAAACTGCTAAAATGTAATTTTACCGTTTTAAAAAGGAAAGGCTGTATCGGTTGATACAGCCTTTTTGTTTTTTGAGGTTTTATAAAAACGCTTCGAGTTCTTTTAAATGATTGATTACATAAGTAGGTTGTAATTTAAGCGGCTCGTTAATATGATTTACAAAAACCTGGTCCATACCTGCATTTATTGCACCTTGTATGTCAGCAGCTTGGTTATCGCCCAGCATCAAGCTTTCGTGTAGATTCGCATTGGTTTTTTTTAATGCGTAATCAAATATCTCCCTCTTTGGTTTTAAACTATTGCTTGCTTCGGAAGTTATGAGGTGATCAAAATATTTATCCAGCCCACTGTTTTTAAGTTTCATTTTTTGGGTGTGCTCAAATCCATTTGTAATTAAGTGAAGAGAATAATTTTTTTGTTTTAGATAATTTAGTATTTCAAACGTATGTGGGAAAACTTCTTTTTTAGTAGGAAGAATTTCTAAAAACTGAACGCTTAAATTTTTAGACAATACCTCATCTGCTACTTTAAAATCCAATAATGTACGCCACATTCTCTTCCATTTCAACTCCTCAACACCAATAAAACCTGCTTCATATCTTTTCCATAAATGGGCATTGTGAAAAAGGTAACGTTCATAAAAGGGTGTAAAATCTGAACTTGTTTTTTTCGCAAGTTCATCGGTATATAATTCTGCAAGGGTTGTTTTTGCATTGCTGTCAAAGTCCCACAGTGTATGATCGAGATCAAAAAAAAGATGTTTGTAAACCGGCATGTATAATTTAAATTTTTGGGTGCTGTTAGTATAACTTTACAGAAAATATGAAGTTAGACATTTATAAAAAACTATTAAAATGAATATTGTAATTACCGGGGCAGCAAGAGGAATTGGAAAAGCGATTGCAAAAAAGTTTGCTACCGAAGGGCATACGCTTTTTTTATGTTCAAGAAATGTAGAGACTTTACAAGCAACAGCTGCTGAATTAAAAGAGACATATCCATCTGCAAATATTCATTATACTCCTGCAGATTTATCCGACAAAATACAAACTGAAGAATTTGCAAACTGGTGTTTACAAATTGCTACGCCAGATATTTTGGTAAACAATGCAGGTGGATTTACACCCGGTAACATTTTAGATGAACCAGATGGAAGTTTGGAAAACATGATCAACAATAATCTATATAGCGCTTACTATCTCACAAAGTTTTTAGCTTCGCAAATGAAAGTGAAGGGAAGCGGACATATTTTTAATATTTGCTCTGTTGCAGGTTTAAAGGCGTACAATGGGGGCGGTAGCTACAGTATAAGCAAATTTGCAATGAATGGCTTTAGTCAAAATTTGCGACATGAATTAAAAGAGCATAATATAAAAGTGACAGCCATTTTCCCGGGTGCAGTTTTTACAGATTCATGGGCGGGTTTTGACAATAGCACCAACAGAATAATGGAGCCTGCTGATATTGCCGAAATGATATTTGCCTGCACCAAAATGAGTGCTGCTGCAGTTCCTGAAGAAATAATTCTGAGACCTCAATTGGGTGATTTGTAATTAACAGTTTCTTAAATTTTTTTGTGATAAAAGAAACTGCGCCGCCAATTTTGTTAATTAATTTTGCCCTCGTGTCGACAATTGAATTATGAATTTATTTTTTACAAAAATATCTTTTTGCTTATTCTTTATTTGTTTTGGTTTTGCAGCTGCAGCACAAACGAAATTTACAGCTACAGCATCGCCCACCAGTGCCGGAAAAGATGAATACATCACCCTATCTCTTACTGTTGCCAACGGTACCAATGTTCAAAAAATAACGCCGCCATTATTAAATGATTTTGATATCGTTAGCGGTCCGAGTACTACCACAGAACAAAACACTATTAATGGAGAGACGAGCCAATATATTTCATTAAGTTATGTGTTGCTGGCAAAAAAAATGGGTACAATAAAAATACCTCCCGCTACTGCATTAATAGATGGGCGAACTTTTAAAAGTAATGCAATAAACATCACTGTCTCAAAAAACAAATCAAACCAATCGGCACAAAATAATTCAAGTGCCAGTTCTATACAATCAATGCTTTCCGGTTTCGATCCTTTTAATGAGCCACAAGAACAAACAACTTTTAGTGATTATATTTTACGCAAGGGAGAGAATATTCAGAAGAAGGTAAATGATAATATGCAGCTTCGTTTGGAGACAAGTAAAAACAGTTGCTATGTTGGAGAACCGCTCCTTGCTACTTATAAATTATATACAAGGTTGAAGAGCGAAAGTAACCTATCTAAAACCCCCTCGTTTAACGGCTTTTCTGTAATAGAAATGACTCAACCCAATGACCAAATGGGTTTTTCAAATGGAAAGCTCAATGGAAAAGATTACAATGTTTACACCATTAGAAAAGCTCAATTGTATCCTTTACAGCCCGGGGAATTAGAAGTTGAACCTGCCACGCTCGACAATAAAATAAGTTTTTTGAAGTATAGCGGAAGCAATGGCAACAATTATAATGTTGACCCTAATGCACTAGTAACAGAGACTGTGTCATTGACGAGTAAGCCAGGTTTAATAACTGTAAAACCGTTACCTGAACTTGGAAAGCCCGATGGATTTAAAGGAGCAGTTGGCAATTTTACAATGGAAGCAGTTTTGCAAAAAAATAATTTTGCGACAGACGAAACAGGAAAAATTTTCATCACAATTACAGGAAGCGGTAACATGCATCTACTTACCTTACCTGACATAAAATGGCCTGCGGCATTTGAGGTGTTTGATGCAAAAGTTACTGACAACACGGACAACAAAACTGTGCCAATCAGCGGGAGTAAAACTTTTGAAATTCCTTTTTCAATTTCTACAAAAGGATCGTATGAAATTCCTGCAATCGTTTTTAATTATTTTGATCCTGCAACGAAATCTTATAAAAACGCAACATCAACAGCTATTCCATTTACTGTTATAAAAGGTAGGAAAATAAATAGTGTAGCAGCGGGCAAAGGAATTAACACCACTGATTCGTTCACAGAAAAAATGATTTCTTTAAAATGGTTAATGCTGCTTTTCCTAACAGGCATACTTATAGCGGGTTTGATATTTTGGATGAGCAGGGATAAAAAAGAAAAAACGTTAGCAACTATTCCAAATAATAAAACCGTTTTGGAAAACTCATTAGCAGTTTATCAACAATATAACCCATTAACCAAAACAGAAGATTGCCTTTTTAGAAATGAGTGTAACAGTTTTTACAGTATTATTAATGATGAGTTTAAAACTTTTTTATCTAGAAAATTTAATATTTCGTTGGAGGATCTTAACAACAAAAAACTGGCGATTGTGATGGACAAAGCCGGCATATCTAACGAGGTGATATTACAAACACAAGAATTGGTAAAAGAAATTGAATGGCAATTATATACGCCTTATGAAAGAAATGACGAACTAAACAAGATGTACGCAAAGGCACAAAATATTTTGCAGGCACTGAATAAATCAGTTAGTTAGTCAGTAAATTTATAGCCTACTCCTCTTGCAGAATGAAAGTAGCGGGGGTTTCTGCTGTCTTCCTCAAAATATTTGCGAAAGTTTAGAATAAAGTTATCTATTGTTCGAGTAGTAGGATAAACGTTGTAACCCCAAACTGCCTGTAAAATTTTCTCTCGGGTTACCACATCGTTTTTATTTTCAATGAGGAGTTTCAACAACATCAATTCCTTTTTGGTTAGTTCGAATTTTACACCATTTTTATTGAAAGATTCTGCGGCTTTAAAGTCAATTTTATTTTTGCCGAATTCATACACATCGGGCAAGGGTTGTTTTAATAAAAGTTGTTCGCTTTTCCTTAAAAGTTTATTAACCCTCAATAATAATTCTTCTAAATTAAACGGCTTTGTAAGGTAATCATCTGCTCCTTTTTTTAAACCCAACACTCGGTCTGCACTGCTGTTCTTTGCACTTAATATTAATATAGGGAGTTCTGTATTATTTAACCTGATGGTTTCGCAAACTTGTATCCCATCAATCTCGGGCAACATAACATCTAAAATAATCAAATCAAAATGCTCCTGCGCAACCATTTTTAGCGCTTGCGCTCCATCAAAGCAGCTGGTCACTTCATAACCCTCAAGCTCTAAATTTAACTTTAAAGCTTCTTGTAGGTTCTCCTCATCTTCTACCAGCAGTATTGAATATTTTTTTGTTGCCATGTTTATAATTTAAGCTTCGGCTGTTAACCACATTGCGAAGATACTCCCACCTTTCGGGTTATCTTCAATAGAAACACTTCCATTGTGAGTTTTAGAAATTCTGCTTGTTAAATATAAACCAAGCCCGGTGCCTTTTGCTCTTTTAGTCGCTTCATTACCGGCTCTATAAAATTTTTGAAATATTTTTTCTTTTTCTGTTTCAGAAATCCCCATACCTTCATCTGTTATTTTTAATACAGTTTTGTTTTGCACTTTTTGCAGATTGGCGTAGACGATTGTTTCTTTTGGAGAATACTTAATTGCATTTTCAATTAAATTATTTATCGCAATTTGAAGTAAAAAAGGATCTCCTTTTACAAAAATTTCATTCTCTATATTTTTTTGAATAGTTCGCTTTGGATAACGGGTTATAAATTCATTTACACATTCGTCTACCAATACAGAAAAATTCTGCTCCTCAAAGGTTGCTTTGTACCCACCGGCTTCAATTTGCGATGAAATTAATAGATTGTTGCAAAGCGTATCTAGCCTGTTTGTTTCCTGCAATGTATTGTCAATAAGCCTGTGCTGCTGTGCTTCTGCCAGTTTGTGCTTTTGTAAAGTTTCTAAATTTAACTTTGTAACAGCTATTGGTGTTTTTAATTCATGTGTAATAGCCATCATAAAGTTCTGCTGCTCCGCACTTGATCGTAATTCTCTTCTTACAACTCTAAAAACAAAAATGGCACCCGCTACAATCAATAAAAGAAATGTGCCGCCCTCGCCAATATATTGGGTTGTTTTGCCGCTTTTGGCTTTTAAAATTTTAGCTTTTTTGTCTGCGTAGTTTATATCACTTTTTTGAAGAGCATCTAACTTGTAACTACTCATCAATTCATTTTGTCTGCTTAAAGCAATAAACCACCAAATAAGGGCCGCCACGATGTATGCCAACAGTACCCAATAAATTACCAGTGCACTTTGTATTTTTCGTGGCTGTGATTTCATTTTAATTTCGCTTATCTAAACCCCATGATAATTTATTGCGAAGTGTTTGCAAAAAATTATTTTCATTTAGCCTTATTAAATTTATACCAAAGGTTTCTTTCTTTACAGCAAGTTGTATTTCCTTCGAAACAATTTCTCTCCTGCTGTCCAGTGTGCAAAGAAATCCGTCAGTTCTACCTTCAACTTCAAAAGAAACAATGGTGTTATCAGGAACAATTATGGGACGTATGTTTAGGTTGTGAGGCGCTACCGGGGTAATCACAAAACTTGCACTATCGGGAAAAACAACAGGACCATTGCAACTAAGTGAATAACCCGTGGAGCCCGTGGGCGTTGCTACAATTAGCCCATCAGCCCAATAGGTATTTAAAAATTCACCATTTAAATAAGTGTGAATTTTTATCATGGGTGAAGTATCTTTTTTATGCAACGTGAATTCGTTAAGTGCATAAGGCATATCATCGAACAAAGGCATATCTGCCTCTAGGTGTAAAAGTGTTCTTTTATCTAAAACGTATTTTCGATTTACCAATGCGTTTAGTGCAGAGTGCAACTCTTCTTTGCCAATACTTGCAAGAAAACCCAGCCTGCCATAATTGATACCCAATACCGGTATTCCGGAATCCTTCACCAAAGTAACAGTATCTAGCAAAGTACCATCACCACCAAGGCTTATTAAACAGTCTATGGAAAGATCAAGATCTTCTGATGCAGTGAACGTAGAATACCTACATGGGATTTTTATTGCAGAATAAAACAGGTTGAAAAAATCTTGAAAAAACACTGGTTCCGCACCGTACTTTTCCAGTTCCTGAATAAGGAATTCCAGATCTTGCAGTTGAATATTCTCTAATCCTCTACTATAAATTGCTATTCTCATTATAAATAAACTTGAGATTTTAAAAACCTCCTTTGCCGCGTAAAAATAACCCCTTTTCACCTAACTGGTTAAAACTGTATTCGACTTTAAAAACAATATCGTAAAAAGTAACAACATCAATACCGAAGCCGCCTGTATATAAAAGTTTATTATTTAAGCGACTGTCATACTTTTTTGAAAGATAGCTGTAGCCAATATCTGTATAAGTTTTTGCAAAGATTTTAAAGGGTATGTAGGGTAACGATTTTATTTTAAAAGGAATTGGAATTTTAAACTCCGTGACTTTTTTATTGAGTGTATATTTCGCTACTCCTGCGGCAACTCCATCAATTAAATACACTTCTAAACCTCGTAAGTTTAAACTACCAAAACCAATAGCCCGCCTGTTTATGAAGGCCTGCTCAAATGGTAATTTTATTACGGCAGATGATTGAAGAATACTGAAGAAATTATGTTTGTGTTTGTAAAACTTAGCAAACGAGCCAGACAATGAAAGATTATTGATACCGCCTGTAAACTGTAGTCCTCTTTTGTTAATGCCATAGGCATATATCAACCCTTTTTGAGGATAGTTGTTGTTATCAGTATTTGTATAAGAAACTCCTACACCAACATCAGGAATAATTTGTCTGCTATTTACACTGTTAAAATAACTAGGATTGTACTTGTTGTTTATAATGCTGTCATCAATATTTGTATAATTAACGCCTACAGAAAAACTAGTTGTTTTAAAGAACCCTTTGCGTATTGAGTAGCCTACAGCTGCATTAAAACTATTTCTTACAAAACCGTCTTTTTTATAATTTAGTAATTTATTGTTGTAATTTAATATATAACCAACTTCTCTGTTTTGAGTAAACCCTGCAGCAACACCAAAGCCCTCGGTAAGTTTCGTATTGCTATATGGAGCACTGTAACTTGCAGAAATATTGCGTGCATAACCGTTTAAAAGATAAATGCGGAGCTGGTCTCTTCTGCCACTAAAATTATAATGCGCAAATTTTAATCCATAAACTACCCTATTAAAATCGGCATTGTAGGTTTTTATCCATTCACTTAAACTTCTATCAACAAGTTGAAACTGCGGTGTCGGAAAAATGTACCATCTTTCTTTTACAACAACATTTATTCTTAAGGATGAGTCGGCTTGAAGTATTGAATCGAATTTTACTTCGGTGAATAAATTCGTATTATAAACCTGATTTCTTGCCTGAAGTAATGTTGCAGTCAATTTTTTTTGCACAAGACTATCACCTACTTTAAAAGGAATTTCTCTTTGAATGATATAAGTTTTTGTATGCTTGTTACCGGAAATATTTATTGAGCTTACAATTACTTTTGATTGAATTGAATCCGTTAAAACTTCTTGCTTTGCAGAAGAAATTAGGGGAGATTGTGCACCGGCATTTGGCGCAAGGAAAAAACAAAAAATACAGGTGATTAATGGGAGATAATTTTTAACCATTTTTCTGAAGCAGTTTACAATTAATTTTTGAAGCGAGTTTTTGCAACAGAATTTTTTTAGGGTAATCTTTAGATATCAAGGTAGTTCATCAGGTTTTGATAATTTGTATTAATCTCATTTTCGAATTTCTCATTCCCAAAAGAATAAACTACATCATATTCATATCTTTCGAAACTTGAAATAATCGAGGCAATTTCCCGTTTATTTATGTGCAGTGTTACCGTTAATAAACCTGTAACCGAATCTATAGTTGTATTTAAATGTAAAATCGTACAATCATTACTTTCAACAATTCTACTGATCTCAGATATTGAAAATTGTGACCTTTCCATTTCAAGGACAACAATACCGCCTATTTCATCTGCGCCTGCAAAGTTTCCCAACATTTTTAAAAGATCATTAATTGTAATTACACCCAGATACTCATTTTCATTTATGACCACAGGAATTACTGTTGTATCAAAACGAATGCTGTTACTAACGGCATTTAAAAAGTGTACATTACCCGGTACAGCGGCATTTAAAAAACCATTTTGTAAAACTTCAATAGTCAGCTTATCGTTTTCAGCATCAAGCAAATCATCTTCACTAATCAAGCCCAAAAAAGTTTTTTCACTAACTACCGGTAAATGAGATATTCTAAAATCATTAATTAACTGTAAAGCCTTGCCCACGCTATCCTGTAGTTGAAGCCGTGGTATATTGTTATTAATGAGATCTTTTGTAAGCATGGGGACTTTTATTTATCAAGTTACAAAAACTGGGGCATTGCAACAGCTAACTATAATAAAGAATTAGTTAAACTGTTGCCGGAGAATTTACTTTAGAAAGAAAAGTTTCAAGTATATTATTAAATTCTATCGGCACTTCCATCATTGGCGCATGACCACACTTATCAATAAAATGCAGCTCACTGTTTGGAATAAGTTTGTGAAATTCCTCGCCAACAAAAGGTGGTGTAACATTATCATTGTTACCCCAAATAAGGCAGGTTGGTTGTTTGATGGCTTTTAATTCTTCGCCAAGGTTGTTCCTTATTGCACTTTTTGCTAATGCAATAATTTTTATTACCTTCATTCTATTGTTTGTAATTTCAAATACTTCATCTACTAATTCATCTGTAGCCATTGCAGGATCATAAAAAGTAAAAGCAGTTTTATTTCTTATGTATTCTTTGTCGCCGCGTTTTGGGTAAGTATCACCCATTCCGTTTTCAAATAAACCTGAACTACCTGTGAGGATTAGCGACTTAATTTTTTCAGGATGCTTTAAAATATGTACCAATCCTACATGACCGCCAAGAGAATTTCCTAATAAATGAATGCCTTTGTAATTTCGATGATCAATAAAGCGGGTTACAAATTTCTCCAGTCCGCCCACCGTTGTATGTAACAAATCCATTGTAAGCAAAGGCAAAATAGGAACTACTACGGTATAATTTTTTCTAAAATGTTCTATTAAATCCTGAAAATTACTAAGTGCACCAAATAACCCATGCAAAAGCATTAATACTTCGCCGTTGCCTTCTTCTATAAATGAAAATTTTCCGTCTTGTTTTATTTCGTAGCTCATTCCGTCGTAAGTATAGTTCTGTAATTTGCTAAAATACGTTGTTTCACCCAAAGATGAAGCTAAACGAACTTATTAAAACAAATAATATTATAAAACGTAAGACAATTATTAAAACAGCCAGTTTTCTTAGAAGTCGTTTAAAAACTTTTCTCGGAAATTCTGAGGAGGATTTATATTGTAAGCAGCATTTACTTGATTATGCTTTCAATTTTTAAAATGAAATTTTACAAGTTTTTGGTAGAATCAACTATAACATTTACTACAAAATCGTTAAAACATCTTAATTAAGGTCCGTTTGTGTTTACTACCAGATAATATGGAAGATGTATTTGTAAATTTTAAAATCTAGCTTGGCTTTTTATCAACAAAAAAGAAATTTTCGAGTTGAGAAAACATATTCTCGAACCATGGAACAACACTGCCAACTGAATTAATAATTTTTGGTGCAAGAGGTTGTAAATAGGAGTAAACAATCGAATCATTTATAGTCTCCGATTTAATAAAATGAAGCTGCACAGCATAGAATAAAAAGACGCTGTAAATAATGCTGTATAATAAAATAAAAAGCACAACTCCTGCTAGCCTGTTTAGCCAACCAAGCATTACAGTTTCAAATGTTTTTTGAATCACTTTCCCTACAAGACTTACTAAAAAAGCCACAGCTAAAAAAACAAGTAAAAAAGACAGAGCAGGCAACCATTTGGTGGTTCCGGTGTGGACTGATAGCTTTACAGCTACCATAGCAGATAATTTTAAGGCAGCCGCAATACCAATTATAAAACCCAACACAGAAAATACCGCAATAATAAAACCTTTACGCAGTCCTTTGTAGCAAGCAACAGCAATCAATATAAGGTAAGCAACATCTATAAACATACTTTTATTATGCTAAAAGTGATTTCACAATTCCGCTTATAATTTTACCATCAGCCTTGCCTGCAAGTTGTTTGGTTGCGAGCCCCATTACCTTTCCCATGTCCGCTGCAGACGATGCACCACTAGAAGTAATTATATCTTTAACAACGGCAATAATTTCTTCTTCCGTTAGTTGCTTTGGTAAAAAACGCTGAATAATTTCCAACTCGTCTTTTTCTTTTACAGCAAGATCTGCTCTACCTTGTTGCTCAAAAATTTCCAAAGAGTCTTTGCGTTGTTTTACCATTTTTTGCAAAAACTTTTGCTCTGTTGCTTCGTTAATTTCTCCACCGGCACCGGGTTCTGTTTTTGCTTTTATAATTTCAGCTTTAATTGCACGCAACGTACGCAGTGTAGCTTCGTCTTTGGCTTTCATAGCGTCTTTCATTTCTGCCATTATCTGGGTTTCTAAATTCATGTTTTTATATTTAGTGTTGAGGCAATATCGTAACAATTATCTTTTCTAAATTTCAATGTGCTATTGTTGGTTGCTTAATAACTTATGCACCATTTTCTGTTATCTGCGCAGCTCTAAATTTCTTGATAAAGGTTTCAGAAAAACTTTTCATTTCAGCGGCTAGTTCAGCATTTTTAGTGGCTCGGGCAAATGTATCAGACATAGTAAACAACATCTGGTAAAAAAATTCTCCCATTTCGTCTACCATCATATCTTTGGTCCAAAGATCAATGCGCATAGCAGTTTTATCAGCCGGGTCCCAAAATGCAATGCACATTGCTTTTGCTTTTTGTGCCATTTCTGCGCTGCTATCAGACGCGTTCCAATGAATACTTTCGGGAACTTTTTCAGGATCTAAAAGTATATCAATATTAATCGATGATTTATGCATGTTCTTGTTTTTTGAATTGCAAAGTTAAACCGTTTTATTTTTAGAAAAAGTTTAATGGTTTCTCAAAAAAATTCTTACTAAATAAAAGATGATATTTTAATACTGCTTAAAGCAATTTGAAAAATCAACAATGCTTTTTAAAAATTAAATCCAGCATATATCGACATTAAAAGAAATCTACTTAGTAAAAAAATTATTAGGTTGAAAATATATTTGTAAAACATTTTTCAAGAATCAAAATTAATTACCCTTATCCACACCTATAAAATAAATGTGAATAAATTAGTGGTCAAGAATATTCATTGTGCAAAAAATAATTTTAATATT
>JBBREY010000055.1:0-16931 GCA_038225275.1 Chitinophagales bacterium
ATATTGGTGGCTGGGTATAAACGCAGTTGTATTAATTGTTGCACAGCCTTGGCTCATGCGCTTTAGCAGGGTTTTATATATTCGCTTTTTTGTTAGCTACGATAAGGATTTTGAAAAGACGAGCCCAACGAAATTTGAATAGGGAATTGTGAGTAGTGAATAGCGAATGAAATATTCAAGTTGAAAATTATAATTGATTCTTGTGGGTATACATTATTGACAATTTACTTTATTCACAATTCACTTTTCACCATTGACTATGCTCCATTTTTCATGTTAAAAACCAACGGCACGTTCACTTTCACGCTAAAGTTTCTACCCATATTAAAAACTCCATTGCGACCTGTGACAACATTTTGAGCAGCATACTTTAACCTGCTCAAGTGGCTCTGGTAAGCAACATCAGCAATGTTATTTGCAGAGAAATTTATTACAAATAACGTTTTGCCTTTTTTACCTACCACATCTGTTCCTATCCCAGCGTTAAATAAAGTATAACCGGACGTTGCCGTTTCTGTATCAAAAGCAGTGAATGCATGCGATTGTTTAAAGGTATTCTCCATTTCCAGTTTCACATATAAGTTGCTGATGCTTTTGCCAGCCTTTTTAAAATCACCTCTCAACTCTGTTAATAATTTTGGTGCAGGTATAAAAGGTAAATTCTTGCTGCCTTCAATCTGTTCTTTTAATACACCTCTTACAAATGAAAATGTATTTTGAAAATGCAGCCAGTCAATCGGATGTGGATGTAAATCAAGCGTAGCTTCAATGCCTGCCAATGTAGCTTTTCTCTGGTCAAATTTAAATGCAGCAAGATCTTGTCCGTTCACATTTATAACAGAGTCAGCCCCGCTATTACCTTTCAGTTTTCTATAAAATATAAAATTGCTGAAAGAGTTTACATAACCTGCCAAGTTAAAAGATACATGTTGGTTGTTCAATTCTACAGAAGCATCTGCCTGCGTGCTGACTTCACTTTTTAAGTTTACATTTCCATATTCATATCTTATAGTTCCTTCATGCGCACCATTGCTGGCAAGCTCAGGAATGCTTGGCGCCCTAAATGCACGAGCAATATTTAATTTTAAGTTTACATTTTTGTTTGCCTCATAAGTAAGCCCTGCACTACCTGAAAAGTTTTTAAAATCTTTTGTAAAACCATTTCCTTTAGTTGAACCATTTTGATCTATCAAGGCAGCAGTGCTAATATTTCTTGTATCAAATCTTGCGCCGCCGCTAATATTGAACTTATTTATTTCCTTTTCTGCGAAGCCATAAAAACCAAAATCGTTGAGTGTATAATCAGGTATGAGTTGCTGAATCCCTTTGTTTTTATTTCTTTGATTCATACCGTTTATACCAATAGACGGCTTCCAACCATTGCTTTCTTTCAGGTGAAACTGTGCGACATAAGTAGTCGTTTTTAAATCGAAAAACAATCCTTGTTGTGTTGGATGATCGATGTCTCCAAATTCCTCCCTGCGGTTTTCCTGGTAACCAACATTTAGTGTAAGATTGTTGTTCCCTATTTTAAAATTATTATCAGTTGCTATTTTAAAATGACGAATATGTTGGTAAGGTATTAATGGATCTGTACTTTTAAAATCTGCATCAGTAGGTTGAGTTTCGTTGCCACCTGCCTGTCTTTTTATGAACTTTCCTGTAGCATTTCTATCTCCTTCTATTAAACCCGTTGTTAAATTAAAACTACTCAAAAGCAAATGGCTAAAACCCCAGGCACCATTATAACCAATGTATCCGCCAGCATTTTGCTCATTAAATTTTGAATTAAAAACGTATCCATCATATTTATTCTTGTAATCAGCAGCTGCTTTTTTAGTTCCATAAATATTCCAGTTAAATCCATTTATATTTCCGGCAACATTGCCATACAAACTTCTTAGGCGGTTATTAGTCTGAAAATTTGAACCAACATTTGCTTTGATTGTATTCATTGCTGTGGGTACGTTTGTAATAATATTTATTACACCACCCATCGCATCACTTCCATACACCAAAGAAGCAGGACCTTTTAAAATTTCTATTTTATTTACGCTTGCCTCATCTATTTCTATTCCATGCTCATCGCCCCACTGCTGCCCTTCCTGCCGAACACCATCATTCATGGTAAGCACACGGTTATAACCAAGTCCTCTAATTACTGGTTTCGAAATTGCCGGCCCTGTTGCCAAAGATGATACGCCCGCTTTTCTCGTTATGGCATCAATAACATTGGTAGAAGTAGTTTGTTGTAGTTCTTCTTTTCTTACAACTGCCACCTGAAAAGGCACTTTTTTTAGTTGCGATGCACGGGAAACTCCAGTAACTATTACCGCATTATTTTCAACAACTGATTCGCTCAGTACAATATCTTTTTTGGTATCACCCTTTATAATGATCTGTTCAGCATTGGTGTTATAGCCTATATGTGAAAATTCAACAAGGTGGCTTCCTTCCGAAATATTTCCAATAAAAAAATCTCCGTCTGCATTTGTACTACTGCCTGTTCTTGTATCTGAAATATAAACAGACACACCGCTAATCGGCTTTCCGGTAAGCACATCAGTAACCCTGCCTGAAAAACTTCCTCTTAAAAAAAACGATGGTTTACCGGCAACCGTAATTACGGTAATAAATAGAAATAAAACAGTGAATATTTTTTTCATAATTGTTGATATTTGAAACTATGTTGCAAATATACAAAATGCAATGATGTTGCAAAAATTATTTAATTCCATATTACGGTGAAGTGAAATATCGAATAAATTTAATGGAACTCTGCTGATGATCAAAAATTTCTTACCATCTATAAAGTAATTAAGCATAGGCCCTTACCTTACTTTCATCATTGCTCTCACCTGTTGTGTGGCGCCGTTTTGGAGCCTCGCATAATAAATACCGCTAGCCAAATGCGAAGCGTTAAAAGTAATTATCTGTTTAGCTATTATACCTACCGGATAATCTTTCTCCAACAAATTTGCAATTAATCTTCCTGTGCTATCCATAATTTGTATCAGTGTATGACCGCCTTCAGTTGTAAATTCTATAGATGTGCTATTGGTAAAAGGATTAGGATAATTGGTAATTAAACTTGTACCAGATGTATTAGGAATTGCATTTGTACAGCTGCCATTTTTAATGAGCGGAAGATCTTGCAAAGTGTTATTAATATTTTGAGGAAACAGATTTTGAACCGTCGCTTTAGGTATGCAGAACCATTTTTCTAAAAGTGTTGAATAGACACTTCTAAAATCGTATTGCATAGGCACGTTGTCATTTACGGTGGCAACAGGTAAAATGGTTGGGTTATCCCCTAAAATACCGCCCTGTACAGGCTTTCCAAAAACAAACATTGGAGCAGCTGCACCATGGTCTGTACCAATACTACTATTGCTTTTTATACGCCGTCCAAATTCACTAAAGGTCATTCCTACAACCCGATCTTCTATTCCTAAATATTTTAAATCATCCTGAAAAGCTTTTATGGCATCACTAACTTTTCCAAGTAAAACGGCGTGGTTGCCAACAGTTGTATCTGCTGCAGTTGTTTGCAAACTATGCGTATCGAAGCTTCCAAAACTCACCATGTAAATTCTTGTTTGCAAACCACCCTTTACAAGCCTCGCTACAATTTTTAATTGGTCCGCAAGGCTGTTATTTGCCGGATATGGATTTTGCACAGTAACCTTTGCCGCGGCAGTCGTAATGGTACTTGCATATTGTTGTGTTTGTTTTGCAACGTTGCGCACATAACTTAATTCTTTACCTGCGTTTGTTGCCGGCACCGGATCGCTTGTACCATTTATTAATTGATAAAAGGATGTTGCACTTGTAATACTCATTGCCATATTCACTGTTGGCCCTTGCGTGGTGAGCGATGCAGTAGAACCAATCTGGATTGCTAGAGGATCTTTTGCATTTGTGTTAGGATACCCATTTGGAAAATTTGGATACTCATAATTCAAGTAACGCCCAGCCCATCCTGTATATACTTCCTGAGTGCTGTTGCTGCCGCTCATCCAAATATCTGTTGCCCTAAAGTGAGAAAAATTTGGCTGAGGGTAACCAACAGCCTGTATAACTTTTAATTTAGTTTCATTGTACATTGTTTGCATGCCCGCCATGCTTGGGTGTAAACCGGTATTTGCGTAACCATTTAATTTTAAAATCCTATTCTCGGGTATTGCAATATTTGCACGTGCCGCATTATATAAGCTGTACGTACTAATAGGTATCACCATATTTAAACCGTCGTTGCCACCCGACAGTTGAATGATTACCAGCACGTGATCAGTGTCTGTGCCCGTTCCCATCAATGCTTTTACCAGCGGGGAATCTTCTGCAAAAGCTTTTACTGAATAACCACTTAAAATTGCAGGCAAGGTTACTGCCAATGATTTACCTAAAAATTCTCTCCTTTTCATATTGATGTTTTTATTATCAAATAATAATTGATAAAATTTTTTTGTTAGAAATCGGTTTTCCTAAAAAGCAAAATCTTTATAAATCAGTTCACTTTTAGAAAAAAAAGTTGGAAATTATTCAACCATTTCAACAATCAATTCTGCACCTAATCAACTCAACTGATACTCGCTTAAATCCATCAGATATCTAAACAAATCTTTTAATCTTGTGTTGATGATTGTAAAATTTGCTGTATTAGGTGTAGCTATATATGCATCCCATGCACTCGTCCAATAATAATCGTTCGTTTGGTTACTCAGTAAAATTTGAGTTTTGGTTTCTTGTTTAACCTGCGGCGATAAACTCAATCGATAAATATATTTTAATGCGTCGTCAATAAGTGCGTTTGGGTTTCCGGGGTTTGAAAAGGTTTTTACATAACCCACAAAATCAAACTGCATTCTAAAACTGTTTCTTGAATATCCGGTATTGGTCATGATATCAGTAAACTGGTTTCTTTTTGGTAAGGAATCAGAAGTTATCCATAATTCATGAAACAGTGGTTCCTGATAATACGCTGGCATACCCGCAACATTTGGCGGATCGTGAAGATTGAGGCCAAAGTTTACCATAAAAGTATAAAGGGTATTCCAATGGCCATAACTTGTATCCCAATCTGTAGCCGCGGGCATTGGTACATTAAATTCTCTCATACTGCCAATAACAATATCTGCAGGCGTTTTTATAATACAGCCTTGGTTAGTCACGTCAAAAAAATGTTCACTTTTAAAAAGTGCTGAAAGTACGGGCTTAATATCATAGTTATTGTTTCTAAAAATATCTGCAAGTGGCGCTATTACGTTTGTTTCTGTATTGGCATCAATATCATAATATACAAACCAGCGGTAAAATTTTCTTACAATAAATTTTGCCACTTCTGCCTGTGCAAAAATCATGTTTAATAAATCTGTAAGTTCCAAATCACCCGCAGTTGCGCCGGTTCTACCGGTTATGACAGTGTTGTTATAAAAAGAAGAAAATTGTTTGTTTACACTGCTGTGGCGATTGCTGGTAAAAATTGTTTGGTAAGTTGTACCATTTATTTGCCATCCCGTTAAAACTTTTGCAGCTTCTTTTACATCTGCCTCTGTGTATGCGCTGCCCGGGCCTTTGCCTACAGTGAACAACTCCTGCAATTCCCTACCAAAATTTTCATCGGGCGCAGCAGCAGTATTTAGGTAACCATTTAAATAACGAAGCATAGCCATATCTGTTGAAATGACTTTTACCATCTGCTTAAAATTACCAAGGCAATTTTGCCTGATGGATTCATGTTGTTTGTAAATCCAGTTAGCATTACCAACATCATTTGCTTCATTCCCAAAATGGTCAATCCACAAAAAAATCATTTTTTCCCGAATGCTTCTATCCTGATTTATTAAAACACCCGTCCACCATTTTTTATAAGAAGCCCTGCGCTGGCTTTGCACCGTACCATCGCTGTTTATGTCGTTTACCCAAGTTGTGCCCTGCATAATATTAGGATCAGCCACTACCCCCAAGTTAGTTGCGGTTACATATTCTTTTATTGGAGGTTGAGGATTGGAGGCAAGTGGATTTAATAATTCGTCTACCGTTTGGTTAAGGGTTCGGGTGGCAAAATAATCAACATCTGTTTTTTTGGCTCCAAACATTGCACGTTTCAACAGATGAACTACTTCATTTTTCCCCCATACACCTTTATAAGGGTTAATACCACTTGTTGTGCGTGTAGGAGAAACTGCATGTTCAGTTTCAATATTTTTTTTGGTGGCTTTGCCGGCAGTAAGAAAATCTCTTCTATCCATAGCAGTTAGTTTTCGGTTGTTTTTAAGACTGCTGTTTTCAAAAACAGTTTAACGTCTTTTTAATTTGGGTAATTACCTCTTCAAGATAATAAATTTAAACCTCTTATGGTTCACAATACAAAAAACCAAAGCCTCAGCTTTGGTTTTTTGTAATACTATGATAATCATAAATTAACCTAATTAATATTCTCTATTATCCCTGCAATCCCTTGCCCGCCGCCAATACAAGCAGTTACAATACCATATTTTTTATTTAATCTTTTCATATCGTGTATCAACTGTATAGACAGTTTAGCACCACTGCAACCAAGTGGATGACCAAGGGCAATAGCACCACCATTTACATTTACAATATCTGTATTTAAGCCAAGTTCTCTAATTACAGCTAAGGATTGCGAGGCAAACGCCTCGTTCAATTCAAATAAATCAATATCATTTAAACTCATACCTGCCTGCTTCAAAACTTTTGGCACAGCCTCTACAGGACCAATACCCATTATGCGAGGATGAACGCCTGCACTTGCACAATTTACCAACCGGGCAATTGGTTTCAAGCCCAATTCATGTACCATGCGTTCACTCATTACCAATACAAAAGCTGCACCATCACTTGTTTGCGATGAGTTGCCGGCAGTTACAGTGCCACCCGCTGCAAATGCAGGTTTCAATTTTGCAAGTCCTTCTAAAGTTGTATCTGTACGCACACCTTCGTCAGTATCTACAACATAAGATTTTGTTTTTTTCTTACCCGCTTCATCTACATAAACCTGCTCAACATTTATCGGTAAAATCCCATTTTTAAAATACCCTTCTTTAATGGCAATCGCTGCTTTCATATGGCTGTTGTAACTAAACGCATCCATGTCTTCCCTGTTCACATTATATTCACTAGCCACTGCCTCGGCAGTCAAACCCATATTCAAATAATAATCAGGTTCGTCTTTTGCAATGGAGTAAGCAGGTACGGTTTTCCAACCAGCCGTTGGTACCAAACTCATGCTTTCTACACCTCCTGCAATAAAACATTCTCCCATGCCGCTGCGAATTTTTGCAGTAGCCATGGCAATACTTTCCAACCCACTTGCACAATATCTATTTATGGTAATACCCGCAGCAGAAAAACCAACCGCTCTCGCAGCAATAATTCTACCCACCTGTAAACCTTGCTCCGCCTCGGGTACAGCGTTTCCAACGATTACATCATCCACTCTTTTAGGGTCAAGCTGTGGCACGCTTGCCAACAACCCTTTTATTACATCTATCGCCAAATCATCGGGACGAGTAAACCTAAAACCACCTTTTTTGCTTTTGGTAACGGCTGTTCTGTAGCCTGCTACAATGTATGCTTCTTGCATGTTTTGTATTTTAAAAACCACTGATTACGGATAACAAATGGTTCGTAATAAACTAATTTTTTCTCTCATTTTTGGGGCTCACAAAATTGAATCTTTATTCAAGTTCTACTCGGGCTATCCGTTTCTATCTTTTTATTCCGCCAAAGGCGGATCATAAAAAGGATATCCACTTCTATCCCGCAGCCCTTCGCCGGTGAATCATTTTTCAACTTTTGTCAAAGCTTTCTGTCTTTTATCTTTTATTAAAAACCTTAGAGCTTTTCCACTTAGTTGTTTATGCAACCTTTTATCAAAGTTATCGTTTTTAATCAAGTTTCAAAAAAAATGATAAGTTATATTTGCAGAAATTATGTATAATATTCTTCGCAGTTTTCTGTTTATGTTCGATGCTGAAAAAGTGCATCATTTTTCTATGAACGGCTTGCATATCCTTTGTAGAATTCCCTTCGTAAAAAAAATTATACAAAAACAATTCAGTTCCGCAGAAGATCTTGCACAAAATGTTTTAGGACTTAATTTTAAAAACCCGGTGGGGCTTGCCGCAGGTTTTGATAAAAATGCAAAATATTTAAATGAGTTAGAGGCATTGGGTTTTGGTTGTGTGGAAATTGGTACTGTAACACCCTTACCACAAGATGGAAACCCTACCCCACGATTGTTTCGTTTACCAAAAGATAAAGCCCTAATAAATAGAATGGGTTTTAACAACGAAGGAGTGCAGGTAGTGGCACAGCGTTTAAAAGAATGGAAATTAGAAAATAACGAATTAAAAAGCACTTCAACTCAACATTCGAAAACTAAAAACCCGAAACTTGTAATTGGCGGCAACATTGGCAAAAACAAAATAACTCCCAACGAAAATGCCTGGAAGGATTATGAAATCTGCTTTAAGGCTTTGTACGATTACGTAGATTATTTTGTAGTAAATGTTAGTAGCCCAAACACACCGGGCTTGAGGGAATTACAAGAGAAAGAACCTTTAAAAAAAATACTTACACATCTTCAATTACTCAATAAAAATTATATTCAGCCTAAACCAATACTTTTAAAAATAGCACCTGATCTAACACAAACACAAATTGATGATGTTATAGATTTAGCGCAAGAAATTAATTTGGATGGCTTGGTTGTTGCAAACACGAGCCTTAATAGAGCAAAACTTGAGACCTCAAAAAAGGAAATAGAAACCATTGGCGCAGGCGGCTTAAGTGGTTTGCCTGTAAAACGACGAGCGACAGAAATGATACAATTTATAAACAAAAAAACAGCAGGCAAAATTCTTATTATTGCTAGTGGCGGTATTTTTACAGGCGCAGATGCGGCTGAAAAACTGAATGCAGGCGCATCGCTTGTACAGGTTTGGACAGGTTTTGTTTATGAAGGACCTGCGATTGTAAAAAATATATGTAAGTATCTCGCAGCAGGCAAAAATTAAAAGATAAAAGATAAACGAGCGGTCTAAGATTTCACAATTGACAACTCACCATTCACATTTAACCATTCACATTTCACAACAGCATGGAGCATTTATTTACATCAGAAAGTATTATTAGTTTTTTTGTGTTGGTCATTTTAGAGGTAGTACTCGGGATAGATAATGTAATTTTTGTAAGCATTATCATGAACAAACTTGATGACGTAAAGCAACAAAAAACTGCACGAATATTTTGGATGATATCAGGCATTATTGTAAGAAGTCTTTTGCTAATGGGTCTTGGATGGCTTTTATCCCAAAAAGGAAATTTTATTATTCCCGAGCGCTGGTTCGGCAAAGGTTTTGATCTGGCAAGTATTGTAATGCTTGCGGGTGGTTTATTTTTAATTTATAAATCAGTGAAAGAAATACACGGTAAATTAGAAGGTGAAGATCCAAGCGAAACGCAAAGCAACAGCAACAAGCTAACCCTAAGTAAGGCTCTGGTGCAAATAGTTATTATCGATGCTGTTTTTTCTTTTGACAGTATCATTACTGCCGGTGGAACAGCAAAATATGTAGAGATTATGATTGCAGCAGTTGTTGTTGCTATGATTGTTATGTTCACATTCAGCCCTACAATTTCTGCCTTCATACACAAACATCCTACATTAAAAATGTTGGCACTTTCATTTTTAGTAATGATTGGTTTAAGTTTGGTTATGGAAGGTTGGGCTCCTGAAAAAGCGCATGAACTTGGCCTAAAAAATTATATTTATTTTGGAATGGCTTTTTCATTTTTAGTAGAGCTGCTAAATATGACCATGCGCAAGAGACAAAAAAAACAAAGAGTTGTAAGACTTAATGAGCCATGGTTAGAAGATGAAAGAGCCGGAGAGTCAGATAGTGCACATTAAATTACACACAGCAATGTAGCTGCAACCAATGCTGCTGTTTCCGTTCTTAATCTTGTATTGCCTAATGCAACGGGGGTGAAATTGTTTTTTAATGCAAAGGCTATTTCATCTTTTGTAAAATCACCTTCCGGGCCTATAAGAATGGCCGAATCTGTTAATTGACTTTCTACTTTTTCTTTTAAAGAAAACTTATTGTCCTCTTCACAATGGGCTATAAATTTGTTTAAAGATTTATTTTCTTTTACGCACGTTTCAAACTTCGTCGGCTCATGTAAAACCGGCAACCACGCTTGTTGAGATTGCAACATAGCACTGATTAAAATACCTTTTAATCTTTCAAATTTTAATAATTGTTTTTCTGTTCTTTCACACAGCAACGGCACTATTTCACTCACTCCTATTTCTGTAGCTTTTTCTAAAAACCACTCAAACCTGCTGTTGTTTTTGACTGGAGAAACTGCAATACAAACTCTATTTTGATTGGGAGGTATTTTTACACACTCAGTAATTTTAACCAAGCATTTTTTTTTGTGGGCTTCTGCTATTTCTCCGGTATAAATATTACCTAGCCCATCTGTAAGTTTTAATTGCCTGCCTTCGTGCATACGCAATACCTGCACCACATGTTTAGAATTTTCTTCATTTAAAGTAACAGTACTATTCAAGGAAGAATCTAGTTCAATATAAAAAAATGGAAGTGCCATCTAAAATAATATTTTTAAAATGGCGCCTCATCATCAAACTGTCCGTCGTTCATTTTACTACCTTTTTGTATGTAGAGACTTGCACCATCGCTGCCTCCGCTTTGCACAGGTTTCCAGTTTCCGCCACCAAGGTTAGGATTAAAATTATCGCCACCACCTTCTTCTTCAATAAATCGTTGTATGTGCAATTCAGCCTTCAATTTTATTGTATCTAAACTACCGTTACGGTGCTTTGCTACTTTTACATAGGTTTCGCCTTTATTGCTTTCTCCCATTTCATTTGTAGTAACGTCGTAATAATCCGGACGGTATAAAAACATAACCATATCTGCATCCTGCTCAATGGCACCAGATTCTCTCAAATCACTTAATTGCGGAATTTTATTACCTTCTTTTCTTTTCTCTACTTCACGACTAAGCTGCGAAAGCGCAATGATAGGCACCTGCAATTCCTTTGCAAGCGATTTTAAATCTCTGGATATTTTACTGATTTCCTGCTCACGATTGCTGTTTCGGTCAGCACTTCCACTCATTAATTGAAGATAATCAATGATGATAATTCCAATATTGTGCTTGCTTTTTAAACGACGGCATTTTGCCCGCAACTCGAATATATTCAGAGCAGCAGAATCATCAATGAAAATAGGTGCTTTGCTTAATTTTTCGATTCCTTTTTTATAGAGTTGCTTCATTTCATGCTCCTCTAATTTACCCCTGGCAATTTTCTCCAGCCATATTTCACTTTCTGCGCTCAATATTCTTTGCACAAGTTGGCTGCTGCTCATTTCTAAACTAAAAAAACCAACTGCCGTAGGCTTTGTAGGATGAAGGGCGGCAGTACGTGCAAGGTTCAAAGCGAATGCCGTTTTGCCCACGGATGGTCGGGCAGCCAGAATAATCAAATCTGTTGGTTGCCAGCCATATGTCAATTTATCGAGAGATGGAAATCCTGTTGGCACCCCGGTCATTTCATCCTGCCTGTTACGCATTTCATCAATACGATTGATGGTTTTTATGAGGATATTGCCAATATCATCAAAATTTTTGCGTAGGTGATTGTTTGTTATTTTAAAGAGCTTCGATTCCGCCTCATCAAGCAAATCAAAAACATCGGCACTTTCTTCGTACGCTTCACCAATAATTTCCCCGCTTATTCGAATAAGTTCTCTTTGTATAAACTTTTGTAAAACGATACGACTGTGCGCCTCAATATTTGCGGACGATACAACAACATTTGTAAGCTTTGTAATAGCATAAGCACCGCCAACGAATTCCAGTTCTTCATTGAACTTCAATTCTTCTACCACTGTCAATAGGTCAATCGGCAAATTTTTAATTTGCAGATTTTGCATTGACTTATAAATTTTTTGGTGAGCCTCTATGTAAAAACATTCAGGCTTTAAAATTTCCACCACCACATCAAATGCCGATTTTTCCAGCATTATAGCTCCCAATATTGCCTCTTCTAATTCCCTGGCCTGTGGAGGAATTTTCCCAAATACCATATTTCCCGTTTCTAACAGAGGTTTTCTTCTTACTTTATCTTTATTAAAATTTTTTAATTCCATTATTAAAAAGCGCTTATAGTTGCTTTACAGCGTTAGGTAAAACTTGATGGGTTTAATTGTCTTTTTCCTTAATTTAAAAGGACGGCTAAGATATATGCAATTAGGTAATATTAAATTAACATTTGCGCCTTATCAACTAAAATATTATAATTATACACCGTCCATTAACACTCAAAGTTACTTTATACACTGCTTTTTCACATATCAATTAACATCTTACTTTCAATGTGTATTTGCAATTCCGTCAATTTATCAACAAAATATTTCTAACTATTTTCTTTTTTTACACGTGGAAATGTTTTAAAAAATAAAAATAATACGGTTCTAATTTTACTTTTCCCTTATGCAAATTTTGCCATCCATATCAATATATCCCGAACCCCAATTACCTATATTTGCAACTCAACTTTTTTAGTACAAATGATTATTTCGTATAACTGGCTGAGCGAATATTTACCTGTTTCAATAGAGCCTCAAAAATTAAGTAAAATCCTTACATCTATTGGGTTGGAAGTAGAGAGTCTCCATAAGTATGAATCACTAAAAGGAGGATTAGCAGGAATTGTTACCGGTGAAGTACTGACTTGCGAAAAACATCCAGATGCAGATAAACTTAAAATTACTACTGTAAATATTGGGGAAGTAGCCCCGGTACAAATTGTTTGTGGTGCAAATAATGTAGCAGCTGGTCAAAAAGTAGTAGTGGCAACTGTTGGCAGCACATTATACCCGATAACGGGAGACCCAATAAATATAAAAAAGGCAAAAATTAGAGGTGTTGAAAGTTTTGGAATGATTTGCGCTGAAGATGAAATTGGAATTGGCGAAAGCCACGCCGGAATAATAGTATTGCAAGATAATGTAGCACCCGGCACCAATGCCGCAAACATTTTTGAAACATATTCAGATTACATTATTGAAATTGGCCTTACGCCAAATAGAATGGATGCCATGAGCCATCTAGGTGTGGCAAGAGATGTATGTGCCTATTTATGGCATCACGATAAAAAAGAAACACGTGCTGTTTCACCATTTAAGAATGGTTTTAAAACTGATAACAACAATCTCCCAATATCTGTAATCATTGAAAACAGTAACGCTTGTAAACGTTATGCAGGTTTAAGTATCAGCAATATTAAGGTAGCAGAAAGCCCTGTTTGGCTTCAGAACAAATTGAGGAGTATTGGTCTAAAGCCCATTAATAATATTGTAGACATTACCAACTTCATCTTACACGAGACAGGGCAGCCTTTGCATGCTTTTGATGCAACAAAAATTAAAGGCAATACAATTGTTGTGAAAAATGCAGTTGCAGACACTTTGTTTAAAACCTTAGATGATAAGGAACGAAAGTTATTTGCTGAGGATCTTATGATTGCAAACAGTGAAGAAAGTATGTGTATTGCAGGAGTTTATGGTGGGAAAAATAGCGGCGTAACAGAACAAACTACAAGCATTTTTTTAGAAAGCGCATGGTTTAACAACGAAACCATACGCAAAACATCCTTAAAACATGGGCTGAGAACAGATGCTGCAACCCGTTTTGAAAAAGGTGTGGACATAAGTAATACAGTGAACGTTTTAAAAAGAGCTGCATTGTTAATTACAGAAATTGCCGGTGGGGAAATAAGCAGTGACGTTATTGATGTTTATCCTGCACCTGCAGAAAAAACAACAGTTTCTTTGAAATATCACTATCTAAAAAAACTGAGCGGCAAAAATTATCATGCTGATACAATCAAAAATATTTTGGTTGCCTTAGGTTTTGAAATACAAAAAGAAGGAATAGATGAAATATGGGTAAATGTTCCTTTTCATAAAACTGATATAACAATAGCTGCGGATATTGTGGAAGAAATTATGAGAATAGATGGATTAGATAACATAGAAATTCCTGCCACCATTTCCATTGCTACTTCAACAGATTACAACAATAAAAAGTATGAGCTAAAAGAAAGAACAGCCAACTATCTTTCTAATAATGGATTTGCAGAGATTTTCACAAACAGTATAACAGATAGCAAATATTATACAGAAGAGGTTTTAGCGAATACCGTTAAAATGATGAACAACCTTAGTGCTGATCTGGATATTATGAGGCCTTCTCTTTTACAAACAGGGCTAGAAGTTGTAGCATACAACATCAATAGAAAAAATGTAGATTTAAAATTGTATGAATTTGGGAAAATTTACGGCTCAAATAGAGTAGGAAGTTACAAAGAGGAAAATCATTTAGCATTTTATATCTGTGGCAATACACTAGTAACAAATTGGCAAGTAAAAGATAAAAAGGCTGATTTTTATTACCTAAAAGGAATTTGTGAACAGCTGCTTTCCGCTTGCGGATTAAAAAACTTTCAGCTTAATTTGTTGGATGATAATTATTTTGAGTCTGGGATCAAAATTTCTTTAAATGAAAAAATTATTGGGAAACTTGGTGCAGTATCTCAAAAATCATTAAAGCAATTTGGTATAAAAGAAGCAGTTTTATTTGCTGATTTAAACTGGGATGAAATAATATCGTTACAGGATAAGGACAATTTAATGTATAAAGAAATTTCTAAATTTCCTGCAGTGCAAAGAGATTTGGCCATTATTGTTGATAAGACTACAACCTACGCTGAAATTGAATCCTCCATTAAAGGAAATAGCATAGCCGCACTAAAAAACATTAAACTGTTTGATATTTTTGAAAGTGAAAAGATTGGACTTGATAGAAAATCGATGGCGGTAAACTTTACTTTTAGTGATGAAACCAAAACCTTAGCTGATGCTGATACAGACGCTATGATGGGCAAAATTATTTCATCTCTAGAAAAGCAATTAGCAGCAACCATTAGAAATTAAATTTTTGGCAACTTTAAGCAACCATATAAACCAATTAAATTCAAAATTACAGTTGCTGCTAAAGCAATATGCTGTCATTGCGCTGGAAAACAAAAATCAAAAAACTAAAATTAAAAAATTAGAAGATATAGCTGAGCAATATAAAACAGAATTAGAAAAACTTCAGCAAGAACAGCTAATTTTAAAAGCATCGCTTGATGTAATGGACGAAGCAGAAAAGAAGAAACTAGAACAAAAAATTAACGGCTACGTTCGAAATATAGAAAAATGCATCTCTTTATTAGGTCATAAACAAACCGTATGAGTGAATTAATTCCTGTAAATATTGTTATTGCAGATCGTACTTATAGAATAAAAACGAATGCAAGCGATGAAGAAATTATAAGGAAAACGGTTAGCATGATCAATGATAAAATTATTGAGTTTAAAACTCAGTTTGCCGGTAAAGACATGCAGGATTACATAGCCATGGTTATCATTTGGTATGCTACACAAAATGCCGGTGGAGAAGGCAACTCAATGCTGAATAATGAAATGGTTAGCGCACTTTCAAAAATGGAGCTACAAATATCCGAAACACTAGATAGAACTACTGCTCAGTCACAGTCCTAGATAAATCCAATTTCCTTTCATCGAAAATAAACTGCCTTTTCAATGTACTCCGAGGTATTAAGTCATTGGCACTTATAGGGGTTTTTCATATCTTCGCTATGTACCCTCTTTTAGGAGAGGGTTTTACATATTTAGCACTTTAAAAAACTAACTAAAAAATGGATTCAACTATAATTTACGTCATTGTCGGCATTGTAGCTCTCGTAGCAGGGGTACTTGGCGGAAAAGTCCTCTTTGCAAAAAACACCGATAAACAAGTACAGGAAGCAGAACTAGAAGCTAAAAAGCTAATTGCAGAGGCTCAATTAAAAGCAGATACTTACAAAAGGGAAAGAGAAATTGAGGCAAAAGAGCGTTTTGCACAAATGAAAATTGACAGCGAAAAAGATGTGTTACAGCGCACTCAGAAAATTGTTGAAGGAGAAAACAGAATCAAACAAAAAGAACAAAGCCTTAACCAGAAAGAAACAAATGTTGATAAGCAGGTAAAGGACAATGAACTTATTAAAGACAACCTTAATAAGCAAATTGAAATTGTAAATGTTAAGCGCACCGAATTAGAAAAACACCAGGAAGAGCATATAAAACGTCTGGAAAAAGTTGCAGGCTTAAGTGCAGAAGACGCAAAGGCGCAATTGATTGAAGGTTTAAAAGAAGAAGCACATTCACAGGCGCTTACATTGCAACAAGAAATTATTGAAGATGCAAAATTAAAGGCTAATAAAGAGGCCCGTAAAATTGTAATTCAAACGATACAACGTACTGCTGCAGAGCAAGCAATAGAAAATTCTATTACCGTTTTCAATTTAGAAAGCGATGAAATTAAAGGTTCGATAATTGGTCGTGAGGGTAGAAATATCCGTGCAATCGAAGCTGCAACCGGGGTAGATCTAATTGTTGATGATACACCAGAAGCAATTGTACTTTCTTCGTTTGATCCATTGCGCAGAGAAATAGCCCGTTTATCTCTACAGCGTCTTGTAGCAGATGGTCGCATACACCCTGCTCGTATTGAAGAGGTTGTTGAAAAAACAAAGCGCCAGCTTGATGACCAAGTGATGGAAATTGGTGAAAGAACCGCCATTGAATTGGGCGTACATGGTTTGCACAAAGAACTGATAAGAATGGTAGGTCGTATGCGTTTTCGTTCATCTTACGGTCAGAATTTGTTAATGCACAGTAGAGAAACTGCCAACCTTTGTGGGATTATGGCAGCAGAACTTGGCATGAACCCAAAACTTGCAAAGCGTGCAGGACTGCTAC